>JBBIIR010000307.1:0-3323 GCA_037446455.1 Hydrogenophilales bacterium
TACGCAGGACTGGTCAGGGAGGGACTGGCCGAGAAACTGCCGCTGCAGGCCTATCGGGCCTGGTTCGACACCCTGCCGGCGGCGGTGCGCAGCCGCATCGTCGCCCGCTGGGGCGAACCGGAGAAAAGCGGCATGGTGCAGGGCAGGGGGGATGGGGCCTGGTTCCCCATCCCCCGTCTGCAAGTGGGCAACGTGGTATTCATGCCCCAGCCGCCCAGAGGGGATGGAGAGAAGGACAAGGAGAGGTCCCTCTATCACGACACCAAGGTGCCGGTGAACCACCATTACCTGGCCGTCTACCTCTGGGCCCGTCAGCAGTTCGGCGCCCATGCCCTGGTGCACTACGGCACCCACGGCACCCAGGAATGGATGCCCGGCAAGGAACGCGCCCCCTGGGTGCATGACGATACCCTGCTGCCCATCGGCGATACGCCGGTGATCTACCCCTATATCGTCGACGACGTGGGCGAGGCGGTGCAGGCCAAGCGCCGGGGTCGCGCCCTCATCATCAGCCACCAGACGCCGCCCTTTTCACCGGCTGGGCTGCACAACGAACTGAACGATCTGCATCACCTGGTGCACGAGTGGCAGAGCCTCACCGAGGGCGCGGTGCGGGACAAGACCGCGGACGCCATCCTGCGTGCGGCGGGCAAGCTGAATTTCGAGAAGGATGTCGGCGTTACCGCCGCCCAGGCCCGGGCCGATTTCCCCCCCTTCCTGAACAAGCTCCACGACTGGCTGCACGACCTGGCCCTGGCCAACCAGCCCCAGGGCATGCACACCTTCGGCAAGACCCAGGAAGACCGATTCCGCATCGGCACGGTGATGCAGATGCTGGGCAAGGGCTACGCCGACGCGGCCTTCCGCTTCAGCCGGACGCATCCCGAATGGTTCTCTTGCCCCCCTCCCCCTCCGGGGGAGGGGCTGGGGGTGAGGGAGCAACGTCTCCACTCGGCCAACCCGGCCTCCCCCTCCCCAACCCTCCCCCGCTTGCGGGGGAGGGAGCAAACCGAATGCCGTCCCGCCAAGCTGGAGGCCGACGAGGCCGAGGAAGTCTTCGTGGTGGACTACAAGGACATCATCCACTCCATTCCCTATCGCCTCATGGAGCGGGTGCTGAAGGAAGGCTGGGCCCTGCCCGCCGATGCGGAGCCCAAGCTGGCGGCCATGCTGGACCAGGCCCGCGCCTACCACGCCGCCCTCGACGCCGCGCCGGAAATGACGGCCTTCCTGGACGCCCTGGAGGGCAGGCACATCCCCGCCGGGTACGGCGGGGATCCCATCCGCAATCCGGACTCCCTGCCCACGGGCCGCAACCTGTACGGCTTCGACCCCTCCAGGGTGCCCACCAGGGCGGCCCACGAGGCGGGCCGGGAGGCGGTGGACAAGCTCATCGCCGCCTACCGGGAGAAACACGGCAAGGCGCCGGAGAAGCTGGCCTTCACCCTGTGGTCGGTGGAGACCATGCGCCACTTCGGCGTGCTGGAGGCGCAGGCCTTCCACGCCCTGGGCGTGCGGCCCCAGTGGGACGCGGGCGGCCGCGTCAACGGCATCGAGCTGATCCCGCGCGAGGCACTGGGCCGCCCGCGCATCGACGTGGTGCTCTCGGCCACGGGGCTGTACCGCGACCACTTCCCCAACGTCATGCGCTGGCTGGCGGAGGCCGTGGTGCTGGCGGCGAATGCCAACGGCGCGGACGAAGCCGACAACGCCGTGCGCCAGGCCAGCGCCACGCTGAAGAAGCGGCTTGAGTCCAGCGGCATGAAGCCGGAGGAGGCGGCCAAGTGGGCCGACGTGCGCATCTTCTCCAACGAATCCGGCGTCTACGGCGCCGGCATCGAGGACGCCATCCTCTCCTCCGACACCTGGACCGACGAGGCCAAGCTGGCCAACCTCTATCTGTCCCGCCTGCAATACGCCTACGGCGCCGACCAAAAGGACTGGGGCAAGAAACTGCCCAACCTCAACCTCTATGCCGAGAACCTGAAGGGCGTGCAAGCGGCGGCCCTGGCGCGCAGCTCCAACCTCTACGGCATGCTCACCACCGACGATCCCTTCCAGTACCTGGGCGGCATTGCCCTGGCGGTGCGCCATCTGACGGGAAAAAGCCCCGAGCTGTACATCGCCAACCTGCGCGAGGCCGACAACCCCAAGGCGGAAACCGCCTCCCAGTTCCTCGCGCGGGAACTGCGCACCCGCCAGTTCCACCCGGGCTGGATCAAAGGCATGCAGAAGGAGGGCTATTCCGGCACCACGGAGATGCTGGACTCCATCAACAACTTCTGGGGCTGGCAGGTCACGGCGCCGGACATCGTGCGCGCCGACCAGTGGCAGGAATTCGCCGACGTTTACGTGCGCGACAAGTACAAGCTGGGCATGAAGGCCTACTTCGAGCACGCCAACCCGGCGGCCCTGGCGCAGATGATCGAACGCATGCTGGAAGCGGTGCGCAAGGACTACTGGCAAGCCGACGCCGCCACCGTGCGCGAACTGGCCAGCCGCTACCGCGATCTGGCCATCCGCCGCGACGTGAGGAGCGACAACGCCGCCTTCCGGGAATTCGTCGCCCGCCATGCCGCGCCGGCCATCGCGGTCGCCGGCTACGGCCTGGACAGCCCGGCGGCTGCCGCCGAACCGGCCGCGCCCACGCCGCAAACCCCGCCGCCGGCAACGCCGGACATCCCGGATATCACCGGCATGCGCCTGGACAAGGTGGTCGCCACGCCGCCGGCGCCGCCGGCGCATCTCCTCGGTCTGCTGCTGCTGGGCCTGACCGCGGGCGTGGGGGCCTGGCGGCAGGGACGTGCATGAACGGCAACCACGGTTCTCAACAGGGGGTACGTACATGAAGACCATCCTCTTTTCGTATCTCGTGGCCTGTCTGGCCATCCAGGCCCATGCCGCCGAGCCGCTCGTTGACACGTCGGTGGATCGGCACGCGCGGGACTGGCTGTCGCACCTGGCCAAGGGGCAGGCGGCCCGGGCCTGGGAGGCCGGCAGCTCGGTGTTGAGGGCCGTAGGGCGGATGAGCCGAAGGCGTTATCCGCCGGATGGGGGTTGCATACGGCGGAAGGCGCTGCGCTTTTCCGCCCTACGCGGGCTGGACACTCCTTACCCCTGCCCTCGCCGCCAATCCGGCCCCGGCACAACTCAAGGAAGTCACCGTCACCGCCGCCTCGTTCGCGCTGGCCGTGGTGCCGGGGCCGATGCTCGTCGTGGCCTCGGGGGCGTGGCGGCAGGGACGTCGGTCTTGCAGAGCCTTGGCGCAGAACCTCGCCGGCGCGACGATGCGGGTGCGTCCGTGATGACCCATTTCCAGCAGG
>JBBIIR010000308.1:0-3314 GCA_037446455.1 Hydrogenophilales bacterium
GAAATACGCCTCGTCGGCGATGGCTTGCAGACTGACGCCGAATCGTCCCGGATCGCGGATGACGTTGCGCACGGCGACCAGCTTGGGTACGTAATTACGCGTCTCGTTGGGCAGGCGCAGGCTGGCATAGCCTTTGCCCTGGCCGCGTCCGAGCGCGCGGGCGACGCAGCCCTCGCCGCAGTTGTAGGCGGCCAGCGCCAGTTCCCAGTCGCCGAACATGCGGTAGAGGGTCTGCAGGTAGTCGAGGGCGGCGTCGGTCGCTTTCAGCACGTCGCGGCGCCCGTCGTACCAGGCGTTTTGCTCCAGGCCGTAGACCCGCCCGGTGGAGGGGATGAACTGCCAGATGCCGGAGGCTTTCATCGGCGACAGCGCCTGCGGATTGAAGGCCGACTCGATCATCGGCAGCAGGGCGATCTCCATGGGCATGCCGCGCTTTTCCACCTCCTCGACGATGTGGAACAGATACAGGCGGCTGCGCTGGACGACACGCTCCAGATGGCGCGGATTCCGGGCGTACCACTGCTCATGCGCGCGGGTGAGGCGGGGGTCGGATTCCGGCAAGCTGAAGCCGGCGCGGATACGCTCCCAGAGGTCGGCCTGCGAGTCTTCCCGGCCCTGGGCTGCAGACAGGGTGGCCAGCGAATAGCTGATCTTGAGTGCCGGAGCCGCCCCGGTTGCGCGGGCGGGGCCACTCAGTGCCAGACATGCGAAAACCAGCAGGCCGGCGCGGAAAAAAGAGGGAAAAGCAAACATACGGTCCTCGGCCGCGGGGCCGCAGCCACACGCAACTTATTGATGTGGCTGCGATTTTATGCGTAACGATGGGGAAAGGTCAAGTCTGACTGTCTGAGTCTGTGTCTGGCGAGGCGCGCGCGGACGCCTTATGCCTCGTCCTTCCATGCGCGGATGACGGCGAAAGTGTCCACGCCCGCCGTGACGGGACACCCCGCATGCCGCGACGCGGCAACGCAGACGCTTGCCTCGCGGCAGCGCAGGAAGGGGTTGCTGTCGCGCTCCCGCGCCAGGCTGACCGGCAGGGTGGGGAGTCCGGCCTTGCGCAGGGTCAGGGCCTCGATCCGGCGTTCCCGCAGTGCCGCGTTGTCCGGCTCCACCTCCAGGGCGAAGGCGATGTTGGCCAGGGTGTACTCGTGCGCGCAGTACACGCGGGTGTCGCCGGGCAGGGCGGCCAAACGTTCGAGGGAGGCGTGCATCTGTGCCGGCGAGCCCTCGAACAGGCGGCCGCAGCCGCAGGAGAACAGGGTGTCGCCGCAGAACAGCCGGCCTTCGCCGACATAGCAGACGTGGTCCAGGGTGTGGCCCGGGGTGGAGAGGACCGTCATGCGCGCGTCCAGGCCGGGCAGATCGAGGCATTCCCCATCGACCACGGCGCGCGCCGGCGCGGCGCCGCGCGTCGGCCCGAACACCGGCACATCGTGCAGCGTCAGTAGGCCGGGGATGCCGCCGACATGGTCGGCATGGTGGTGGGTGACCAGGATGGCGGCGAGATGAAGTGCGCGGGCGGACAGCCACGTTACAATCGGCGCGCTTTCACCGGGATCCACCAGCACGGCATGATTGCCGTCATGGAGGGCCCAGACGTAGTTGTCCCGCAGCGTCGGGATGGCTTCCACTTCGATCATGGCTTGGGTGACCTGAGGTCCGTCGCGGACGATCATTATGCAGGGTTGGTACGAAAGTGATCTCGGACGTTATGTGCTCGCGCGGGAACTGGACTGGTTCGACGCGGTGAGCAGCGACCTGTTCGGCTTCCATGCCCTGCAGGTGGGGGAATGCGCCGTCGATTTCCTGCGCGCCAACCGCATGCCGCAGCGTTACTGCGCGGGCATCGAAGCGGGCTCGCCGCGCTGCCGTCCGGAACAACTGCCTTTCGCCACGCAAAGCCTGGACCTGCTGGTGCTGCCGCATGTCCTGGAATTCTCCACGCATCCGCACGAGGTGCTGCGCGAGGCCGAACGGGTCTTGCGCCCGGAAGGACGCTTGCTGCTGGCCGGCTTCAACCCCCGCAGCCTGTGGGGGCTGCGCCGCCGTTTCGCGCGGCCCGAGACGGAGGGACCCTGGCACGGCCGCTTCATCGCCCTCAACCGCATCAAGGACTGGCTGGCGCTGCTCGGCTTCGAACTGGCGGGCGGACGCATGGCCTGCTACGCCCCGCCCCTCAACCGGCAGACCTGGCTGAACCGCTTCGGCTGTCTGGAGGCGGCCGGTGATCGCTGGTGGGCCCTGGGCGGCGGTATCTACCTGATCCACGCCGTCAAGCGGGTGCATGGCATGCGCCTGATCGCGCCGAAATGGGAGGGACGCTGGCGGGCGCGGCCGGCCTGGGCCCAGCCCACGCGCAGCGCCTCGCAGCGCGCCGACTTGCGCCGGGAAAGGAGCGAGCCGTGAATACCCTGAAGGGCATGAACGAGTCGGCGAAGATCGTCGACCTCTACAGCGACGGCGCCTGCAAGGGGAATCCCGGCTGGGGCGGCTGGGGGGTGCTGCTGCGCTTCGGCGAGGTGGAGAAGACCCTGTGCGGCGGCGAGGCGGACACCACCAACAACCGCATGGAGCTCGCCGCCGTCATCCAGGGCCTGAAGGCCCTCAACCGGCCCTGCCGGGTGCGCGTGCACACCGATTCCCGCTACGTGCAGCAGGGCATTTCCGAGTGGTTGCCCAACTGGATCCGGCGCAACTGGAAAACGGCCGGCGGCGGCGCCGTGAAGAATCAGGACCTCTGGCGCGAGCTGGCCGAGCAGGCCGCGCGCCATCAGGTCGAGTGGTTGTGGGTGAAGGGCCATGCCGGCCACCCGCAGAACGAGCGGGCGGATGCCCTGGCCAACGAGGGCGCGCGTCTGGCGCGGGAAGGAAAACGCTGATGCGGCAGATCGTGCTGGACACGGAAACCACCGGCCTGGATCCGGTGCAGGGGCACCGCATCATCGAGATCGGCTGCCTGGAAGTCCTCAACCGTCGGGTCAGCGGCGCCACCTACCACGTCTACCTCGACCCGGAACGCGACATCGACGCCGGCGCGGTGCAGGTGCACGGCCTGACGCGGGAATTCCTCGCCGACAAGCCGCGTTTCGCCGATGTGGCGCGCGAGTTCGTCGAATTCGTGGGCGACGCCGAACTGATCATCCACAACGCGCCCTTCGACGTCGGTTTCCTCGACGCCGAACTGGCCAAACTGGGCGAGGGACCGATCGGCCGCCACTGCGCGGTGGTGGATACCCTGCGGCTGGCCAAGCGGTTGCACCCGGGCCAGAAGAACAACCTGGACGCCCTGTGCAAGCGCTACGCCGTCGACAACA
>JBBIIR010000309.1:0-3268 GCA_037446455.1 Hydrogenophilales bacterium
GGGCGCGAAGGCGGTGATGACGAGGGACAGGGGCGAGACGACAGCCTTCTTTTCGCCCTTCTCCTCCCACAGGGTGCGCATGGACATGGAGTCCTTGCCCACCGGAATGCTGATATTCAGGGCGGGGCACAGTTCCTTGCCCACCGCCCGCACCGTGTCGAACAGGGCCGCGTCCTCGCCGGGGTGGCCGGCGGCGGCCATCCAGTTGGCGGACAGGCGGAGCTCGGAGAGGTCGTTCACCGCCGCCGCCGCCAGGTTGGTGACGGCCTCGCCCACCGCCAGGCGGCCGGAGGCTGCCGGGCTGATGAGGGCGACGGGGCTGCGCTCGCCCATGGCCATGGCCTCGCCCAGATTCGTGTCATAGCCCAGGGTGGTGACCGCCACGTCCGCCACCGGCATCTGCCAGGGACCGACGAACTGATCGCGGGCGGTGAAGCCGCCGACGCTGCGGTCGCCGATGGTGATGAGGAAGTTCTTGTTGGCCACGCTGGGATGCCGCAGCACCCGGTAGGCCGCCTCCACCAGATCCAGCCCCTCGGCGGTGAAGGGCTTGAGGCTGGGCGCCAGGCGCTTGACCTTGCGCGTCATGCGCGGCGGCTTGCCGAGCAGCACCTCCATGGGCATGTCCACCGGCTGGTTGCCGAAGTGGCGGTCGGCCACCACCAGTTGAGCGTCCTTCGTCGCCTTGCCCACCACCGCGAAGGGGCAGCGTTCCCGCTCGCAGAGCGCGCGGAACAGCGGCAGATCCTTGGCGGCGATGGCCAGCACGTAGCGTTCCTGGGCCTCGTTGCACCAGATTTCCCTGGGCGCCATGCCCGGCTCCAGGCTGGGCACGTCGCGCAACTCGAACTTTGCCCCGAGGCCGGCGCCGTGCGCCAGTTCCGGCATGGCGTTGGAGAGGCCGCCGGCGCCGACGTCGTGGATGGAGAGGATGGGATTCGCCTCCCCCATCTGCCAGCAGCGGTCGATGACTTCCTGCGCGCGGCGCTGGATCTCCGGGTTGCCGCGCTGCACCGAATCGAAGTCCAGGGCCTCGGCATTGCTGCCGGCGCCCATGCTGGAGGCGGCGCCGCCGCCCAGGCCGATGAGCAGGCCGGGGCCGCCGAGCTGGATGAGCAGGGCGCCCGCCTTGAAAGGCCGCTTGTGGATGTGGTCCTCGCGGATGTTGCCCACCCCCCCCGCCAGCATGATGGGCTTGTGGTAGCCGCGCACCTGGCCGTCCGGGGTGTCCAGCTCGAAGGTGCGGAAATAGCCGGTCAGGTTGGGCCGGCCGAATTCATTGTTGAAAGCCGCCGCGCCGATGGGCCCTTCCAGCATGATCCGCAAGGGCGAAACGATGCGACCGGGGCGGCCGTGCTCCTTTTCCCAGGGCTGGATGAAGCCCGGGATGTTCAGGTTGGAGACGGTGAAGCCGGTGAGGCCGGCCTTCGGCTTGGAACCCTGGCCCACCGCGCCTTCGTCGCGGATCTCGCCGCCGGAACCGGTGGCGGCGCCGGGAAAGGGGGAGATGGCGGTGGGGTGGTTGTGCGTCTCCACCTTCATGAGGATGTGGGTGGGCTCCAGGTGGTAGCCATAGACGCCCTTCGCGTCCGGATAGAAGCGGCCGATGCGGGCGCCTTCGATGACCGAGGCGTTGTCGGCATAGGCCGACAGCGTGCCTTGCGGTCGCACCTGGTGGGTGTGGCGGATCATGGCGAACAGGGATTCGTCCTGCTTCCCGCCGTCGATGACCCACTCGGCGTTGAAGATCTTGTGCCGGCAATGCTCCGAATTGGCCTGGGCGAACATCATCAGCTCGACGTCGGTGGGATTGCGCTGCACCGCCTTGAAGTTCTTCACCAGGTAGTCGATCTCGTCGGCCGACAGGGCCAGGCCCCAGTCGGCGTTGGCCTGTTCCAGGGCCTTGCGGCCGCCCCCGAGGATATCCACGCTGTTGAAGGGTGGCGGCTCCACGTGGTGGAACAGTTGCTCGGCGCCGACCTCGTCGAACAACACGTTCTCGGTCATGCGGTCGTGCAGCAGGGGCAGCGCGGCCTGGATGGCTTCCGGCGCCAGGCGGCGACCCTTCTTGCGGAAAAGCTGCCAGCACACACCGCGCTCGATGCGGGCCACGGCCCGCAAACCGCAGTTGGCGGCGATATCCGTGGCCTTCGAGGACCAGGGCGAGACGGTGCCCAGGCGCGGCACCACCAGCACCACGTCCGCCTCCGGCGTATGCGGCTCGGCGTGCAGCAGCTCGCCGAGGAAAGCGAGGTCGTCCGCATCCGGCTCCCGCGCCAGTTCGACGAAATAGCGGTATTCCGCGACCAGACCGGCAACGCCCGCGGGTTTCAGCGCGGCGAGCAGTTTTTCGATGCGGAAGTCGGAAAGGGCGGGTCCGCCCTTCAGGTGGAGTACGCGGCGCATGGGCTTGCCCATCGGATTGGGAAGCCGCCTATGTTAACGAAACAACGCGTGGCTTGTCGCCGCGCGGGCACACCCGTGCTTCGCTCAGCCGAAGGCGTCCATCGGCGCCTTCATGGCGGCGCGCAGGGAGGCGCCGACGCGCCCGGCCTTGAACGGCTTGACGATGAAGCCGACGGCGCCGAAGCCGACGGCCTCGCGCACGGTCGCCATGCTGGCATCCCCCGAGATCATGACGACGCGGCAGGATTCGTGGCGCGACTTGATGGACTTGAGCACGTCCAGGCCCGACAAGCCCGGCATGTTGACGTCCAGACACACCAGATCGGGACGGACGCGATCCACCAGGGCCAGGGCGCTGAGTCCGTCCTTGGCCTCGCCAACCACCGTGAAGCCCTCGTCGCGCAGCAGCGCCTTCAACAATTCACGCATGAGGGTGTCGTCGTCGACCACCAGCACACGGGGGGAGGTATCCATTTGATTCATAAGCCACAAGAAAAGGAAAAGCCGGCAAGGTAGGCTGTTATCGGCCGCGCCGGATAAAACTTTAGTTATATGGAGAGTCGCCCGCGCCCTGTCGGAAGGTCCAGGCTTCCGGGCGATATCGAGGGCTAGTCATCCGCCTCTGGCAGCGACCACTTGCCGAGATGATCCAGGCCGCAGTCATGACCCAGGAGGTCCGCGCCCTCCGGGGTTTCGAGGGCATCGACGCCGAAATCGTCGTCGTCCTCCAGGATCGGGCAGGCTTCCTCGCGCGGGCGCGGCGGCCGGGTCTTGCCGGAACGGGGGATGGGGTTTTGCATGACATCCTCCTGCATCTGGGCTGTAATGGTTTTATAGGTTGCCGACAGGAAATGAAAACCAC
>JBBIIR010000310.1:0-3249 GCA_037446455.1 Hydrogenophilales bacterium
TTGACAGCTTGGGTGGCGGGCGAAGTTGTTGATTGGCGGAATGCCACGTGGTTGTTGGTGCCCGGAGCGGGAATCGAACCCGCATGGCCAAAGGCCGAGGGATTTTAAGTCCCTTGTGTCTACCGATTTCACCATCCGGGCGCTGGTTATTTGCTCCCACCCCGGCCGAGTTCGCGCGCGATGAGTTCGTCCAGGGTCTTGAACAGCGAGGCGTTGCCGCCGGTCAGGGAGGCCGAGGTGACGAACTTGCCGTTGATGGCGAAGGCGGGCACGCCGTTGAGGCGGTAGGCGTTGGTCAGTTGCTGGGCGCGCATGACCTTGGTGTTCACCGCGAAGCTGTCGTATGCGTCCGCCAACTGCTTGCGGTTCACGCCCTTGCCGGCGGCCCAGTCCAGGAAGCGTTGCGGGGAATTGAGATCCTGGCCGTGGACGTGGATGGCGTCGAACACTTCCTCGTGCAGCTTGTCGAGCACGCCTATCGCCTCCATGGCGTAGTAGGCGCGGGCAAGGGTGGCCCAGTTCGGGTTGAGGATGCCCGGTACCTGCCTGAACACCACGCCCTTGGGCAACTTGGCGGCCCAGGCCTTGAGCTCGGTCTCCAGGTCGAAACAGTGCGGACAGCGGTACCAGAAGAATTCCAGAACCTCGACCTGGCCTTTCTTGACATCCACGGGCACGGTCGGGCTGATCACCAGGTAATCCTTGCCGGGTTGCGCGGCCCGGGCTTGCGCGGGCAGAGCAAGTACGGCGGCCAGGAAAAAAAGGCTGAGCAGGCGTTTCATGTGGTCTCCTCGTTCAGGGTTTCAAGGGTTCTTTGAACAGTCTGGGCTCGTAATTGTTCTCGGCGAGGACATCCAGGTCGCCGAAGGCGTCATCCTCGCGCTTGTAGGGACCGACGCGCACCCGGTAGAGGGTTTGCCCGGCGCTGTCGATCTTCTGGGTGGACGCCGGCAACCCCAGCAGGGCCAGGCGCGCCTTGAGCTTGTCGGCATCGGCCGGGTTTTTCAGCGCGGCGATCTGCAGCCACCAGGTTTCCGTGGGCTTGGGAGGCTCCACCGGCTTCGCCGGTTTGTCGCCCGGCAGGATGCCGTAGAAGGTGTAGTCGATGCGTGGCTTCGGCGTGGCGGCGGCCGGGGCGGGCGCGGGCGGAGGCTTGCGCGGCTTGGTTTCGGCCGCCGGCTCCGCGTCCGCCTTGGGCTGTCCCGCCGCGGGGCGGGCAGGCGCGGGCGGTTCGGCTGGCGCGGCCGGCCGGGGATCGACGGCTTCCCGCGCGTCCGCCGTCGGCTTGAAGCCTGCCGTGCCGAAGCTGAAGTACCAGGCCAGCGCGGCGGCCACCACCAGGCCGATGACCAGGCCAACCAGCAGGCCGGTGAACAGGCCGCTCCCGCCTTTGCGGGGCGGCGCGGCTTCACGCCGCGCGGCGCGGGATTCCCTGCTGCGTGCCATGCGTAGCCGTGAGTCCGCGGCTTACATCTTGGCGGGCGCGGAGACGCCGAGCATGCCCAGGCCGGCGCGCAGCACGTGGCGCGTGGCGGCGATGAGGGCGAGACGCGCGAGCTTGAGTTCCTGGTTCTCTTCCAGGAAGCGGCAGGCCACATAGAGGCCGTGCAGGTCGGCGGCCAGTTCCTTCAGGTAGTAGGCGACCAGGTGCGGGGCGAGATCGCGCGCGGCGTTGGCCAGGGTTTCCGGGAACTCGCCAAGGCGACGCAACAGGGCCAGTTCCTGGGCGTGCGTGAGCAGGCGGGTGTTGGCGCCGATCAGGTCGGACTCCACCCCGCCCCAGGCGGCGAGCACGCTGCAGATGCGGGCATGCGCGTACTGGATGTAGTAGACCGGATTGTCGGTGCTCTGGCTCTTGGCCAGGTCCAGGTCGAAATCCAGGTGCTGGTCGGACTTGCGCAGCACGTAAAAGAAGCGGGCCGCGTCGTTGCCGACCTCGGCGCGCAGGTCGCGCAGCGTCACGTATTCGCCGGCGCGGGTGGACATCGAGGCCTTCTGGCCATTGCGGTAGAGCACGGCGAACTGCACCAGGGCCACGGTCAGGCGCTCCGGGTCGACGCCGGCCGCGGCCAGGGCGCCTTTCACGCGCGGGATGTAGCCGTGGTGGTCGGCGCCCCAGACGTCGACGACACGCTCGAAGCCGCGTTCGAACTTGTTCAGGTGGTAGGCGATGTCGGCGGCGAAATAGGTGTAGATGCCGTTCTCGCGCCGCACCACGCGATCCTTCTCGTCGCCGAAGGCGGTGGAGCGGAACCACAGGGCGCCGTCCTGTGCGTAGAGGTGGCCATGCAAGCGCAACTGCTCCACGGCGCGGTCGATGAGCCCGGATTCGTGCAGGCTGCGCTCGGAGAACCACTTGTCGAAGGTGACGCCGAATTCGGTGAGGTCGTTGCGGCAGTCGCCCAGTTGTTCTTCCAGGGCGTGGCCGTGGATGTAGGCGTAATCCGGGCCCAGCAGGGCCTTCGCCTGGGCGATGAGGGCGTCGAGGTGGGCTTCGTCGTCGGCGGCCGCGTCCGGCACGCCGGCCATGAACTCCGCGGCCGCGCGTTTGTAGCGCTCGCCGTGCAGGGCGTAGATGCTGTCGGCCATGGCGCCGACGTAGCCACCCTGATAGGCGTTGCCGGGGAAGGGCACGAACTCGCCGCACAGCGCCAGGTAGCGCAGCCAGGTGGACAGCGCCAGGATGTCCATCTGGCGGCCGGCGTCGTTGACGTAATACTCGCGGTACACCTGCTGGCCGACGTGCGTCAGGACGTTGGCCAGGCTGGCGCCGAAGGCGGCGCCGCGGCCGTGGCCGACGTGCAGCGGTCCGGTGGGGTTGGCGGAGACGAACTCGATCTGCACCTTGCCGCCCCGCCGCGCCTCGCCCCGCCCGTAGGATTCCGGCTCGCGCAGGATGTCGGAGGCGACGCGCTGCCAGGCGGCCGGCTTGAGGAAGACGTTGATGAAGCCCGGCCCGGCGATTTCACTTTTCTCCACCCACTCCGAGGCGGGCAGCGAGGCCAGGATGGACTGCGCCACTTCGCGCGGGTTGCGCATCAGCACCTTGGCCAGTTGCATGGCGGCGTTGCAGGCGAAATCGCCGTGGCTGGCCTGCTTCGGGCGTTCCAGCTCGATGGCGATGTCGAGCGCCTGGGGAAACTGGGCGAGGGCCTGGGTGAACAGGTCGGCTAGGTGGGTTTTCGGGGAGAAGTGGCTGGACATGGGAAAGGGCCTCGGATGCCCGGGGATTATAACGGCTTGCCCCGT
>JBBIIR010000311.1:0-3226 GCA_037446455.1 Hydrogenophilales bacterium
CGCCGGGGGCTGCTGGCCTACTTCGTGCGCGGCATATCCGGCTTCGGTTCCGGCCTTGTCGCGGTGCCGCTGCTGGCCCTGCGATTTCCGCTGACGCAGGTGGTGCCGTTCATGCTCATCGCCGACTTCGCCGCCTCGGCCCTGGTCGGCGGGCTGCATTTCCGGCGCGTCGAGTGGCAGGAAATCCGCCGTCTGCTGCCGGCCACCCTGGTGGGCGTGGCGCTGGGCACCAGCCTGCTGGTTTCGCTGCCCGCCGCCGTGCTGCTGTCGGTACTGGGCGGTTTCATTCTGCTGTTCGCCGTGCGCGGCCTGCTCTCGCAAGCCGGCCCCTTCAGCCCCGCCTCGCCGCGCTGGGCCTGGCCCGCCGCGCTCTCCGGCGGCGCGGTGAGCGGGCTGTTCGGCACCGGCGGACCGCCCTACGTGATCTATCTCTCGCACCGCATCCGCGACAAGTCGGCCCTGCGCGCCACTCTCTCGGCCCTGTTCTTCCTGGAAGGCCTGCTGCGCATCCTCGCCTTCCTGGCGGCGGGCCTGTTGTGGGACGCGACGGTGTGGTGGCACAGCCTGCTGGCGGCGCCCATCATCATCGCCGCGCTGTATGCCGGCAGCCACGTGCACACCCGTCTCAGCGACGGACAGATGCTGCGCCTGGTCAACCTGCTGCTGCTGGGCAGCGCCGCGGCGGTGCTGGCGAAGGCCTGGTGGAGCGCGTGAGCAGAACCCGTCCGCAATCGCAAAAAAAACCGCCCGAGGGCGGCTTTTTTTGTGCGGCGTAAAGGCTCAGGCCTTGGGCGCGCGCTTGTGGTCCAGCTTTTCCTTGATGCGCGCGGACTTGCCGGAGCGCTGGCGCAGGTAGTACAGCTTGGCCCGGCGCACGTCGCCGCGGCGCTTGACCTCGACGGTGGCGACCAGCGGGGAGTAGGTCTGGAAAGTCCGCTCGACGCCCTCGCCGGCGGAAATCTTGCGCACGGTGAAGGCGGAGTTGAGGCCCCGGTTGCGCTTGGCGATGACCACGCCCTCGTAGGCCTGCAGGCGCTCGCGGTTGCCTTCCTTCACTTTCACATGCACCACCACGGTGTCACCGGGGGAGAACTCGGGCAGGGTCTTGCCGGCCGACAGGCGGGCGATCTCTTCGTTTTCCAACTGTTCGATCAGGTTCATCTTCGTTTCCTTGCACGAATGTGGGCGCCAGAGGTATCGGATCGATACATGCCACCGTTTCTACACTGGCCCGGCTGGGCCGGACCGCTCACTGCACCAGCTTGGGCCACCGCCGAACTTATCGAGTTCGTCATTCCGGCGTAGGCCGGAATCCAGGAAGAAACAACACCCTGGACCCCGGCCTGCGCCAGGGTGATTCACTCCTCAGCGTGTCCTGAACGCCGCCCGGATTCCGCATCCAGCTCGGCGAGCAATTCCCGTTCCAGCGGGCTCAAGGCCCGCCCATCCAACAACTCCGGCCGCCGCGCCCGCGTCCGCGCCAGGGCCTGCTTCAGCCGCCAGCGCGCCACCTGGGCGTGGTTGCCGCCGCGCAGCACTTCCGGCACCGGCAGCCCCAGCCAGTTTTCCGGCCGGGTGTAGTGCGGGCAGTCCAGCAGCCCGTCGGCGAAGGAATCCTCCCTGGCCGAATCCGCGTGGCCCAGGGCGCCGGGCAACTGGCGGATCACCGCATCCAGCAAGACCATGGCCGGCAACTCGCCACCCGAAAGCACGTAGTCGCCAACCGACACTTCTTCCAGGCCGTGGCGGGCGAACAGGCGTTCATCGATGCCCTCGTAACGCCCCGCCAGCAACACCAGTCCGGCCGCCGCCGCCAGTTCTTCCACCAGGGCCTGGTCCAGCCGCCGCCCCTGCGGCGACAGGTGGATCAGCCGGGGCTTCGCCACGCCCGCCCGGCGCAGGGCGGCTTTCGCCGCGATCAGGGCCAGGTCCAGCGGTTCCGCCAGCATCACCATGCCGGGGCCGCCGCCGAAGGGCCGCTCGTCCACCGTCCGGTAGTTGTCCTGGGTGAAGTCCCGGGGATCCCAGAACCTCAGCGAGCACAACCGCCTGTCCAGCGCCCGGCCGCTGACGCCGAATCCGGTCAGCGCGGCGAACATCTCCGGAAACAGCGTCACCACATGGTAGCCGGGGGCCATGCCGCGCCTCAGTAATCCAGGCCCCAATCCACCAGCAGGCGACCCGCTTCCAGGTCCACTTCCTTCACCACCGCATCGACGAAGGGGATGAGGCGTTCCCGCTCCGCATCCCGCACCCGCAACACGTCGTTGGCGCCGGTTTCCAGCAATCCTTCCACCCGGCCGAGGACTTCGCCCGCCAGGTTCACAACCTCCAGGCCGATGAGATCGTCCCAGTAGTACTCGTCCGCGTCGGCCTCGGGCATCTCCCGCCGCGGCACCGCCACGTCTAAGCCCATCAGGGCTGCGGCCGCGTCACGGTCGTTGACGCCTTCCAGGCTGGCCACCAGGCTCTGGCCGTGGATGCGGCCATCGAGCAGGCGGTAGTCGCGCCAGTCGCCATCGCGACCGATGCGCCAGACTTCGTAATCCAGCAGGCTGTCCAGGTATTCGGTGTAGGTCCGCAGCCTGACCCAGCCCCGCACCGCGTAGGGGGCGACGATGCGCCCCATGACCACGTAGTCCTCAGGCGGCGGGAGCGGCTGCGCCACGCACGATCCGGGCGACGGTGGGAGAGGTCTGCGCGCCCACGCCCTGCCAGTAGGCCAGACGGGCCTGGTCGACGCGCAGGCCATCGGCGGAGCCGGCGGCGACGGGGTTGTAGAAGCCGATGCGCTCGATGAAGCGGCCGTCGCGGCGATTGCGGGAATCGGCCACGACGATGTTGAAGAAGGGGCGCTTCTTGGAGCCGCCGCGGGCGAGACGAATGGTCACCATGTCGAGTATGTCCTCTGAGCCTAGGCCGGCCGAAATGGCGCGGCGAATCCGGAAAAGCCGCGCATTGTACAGGAGCCCGCCGGCCAATCCAAGTGTCTGTTTTATCTGGAGGAAGCTTAATCCCGGAAGTTCTGGAACTGGAGCGGAAATTCGGTGATGGATTTCTTCACCAGGGCGATGCATTCCTGCAGGGTGTCGCGCTTGGCGCCGGAGACGCGCACCGCCTCGCCCTGGATGCTGGCGGTGACCTTCAGCTTGGCATCCTTGATGAGCTTGACGATCTTCTTGGCCTGCTCGGACTCGATGCCGTTCTTCACCTTCACCTCGCGCTT
>JBBIIR010000312.1:0-3205 GCA_037446455.1 Hydrogenophilales bacterium
AATCAGTCGGATGCACAGTCTGGATTCCCGCTTACGCGGGAATGACGACCTCTTGGTTGCCGTGTTCGAAAAATTCTCAGGCTTTGAGGGCTCGTGATGTCCGAGCTGCTCTTCCTCGCCCATCGCATCCCGTATCCGCCCAACAAGGGCGACAAGATCCGTGCCTGGCATTTGCTGGAGCACCTCGCCCGACGCCACCGCGTGCACCTGGGCGCCTTCGTCGACGACGCGGATGACTGGCGCCATGCCGACAAGCTGCGCGAGGTCTGCGCCTCCGTGCATCTGACGGGGGTCGATACGCGCCGGGGCAAGCTGCGCGCCCTTACAGGTCTCCTCACCGGCGAGCCCTTGACCTTGCCGTTCTACCGCGACGCCGGCATGCGGCGTTGGGTGGACGCTCGCCTGGCGGACGGCGTCGACCGGGTGCTGACCTACTCTTCCGCGATGGCACGCTTCGTCATGGGCCGTCCAGGCGTGCGCCGCATCATGGATTTCGTCGACATCGATTCCGACAAATGGCGCCAGTACGCGCCCACCAAGCCGTGGCCGCTGTCCTGGCTCTACCGGCGCGAGGCGGACCGCCTGCTGGCCTGGGAACGCCGGGTCGCCGCCGAGTTCGACGCCAGCCTGTTCGTGTCCGCCGCCGAGGCCGCCGACTTTCGCCTGCTCGCGCCGGAGAGCGCCGGCAAGGTGGGGGATTTCCACAACGGCGTCGACGCCGACTACTTCTCGCCCGAACGCGAGTACGCCAACCCCTATCCGGCGGGCGGGCGCGCCGTGGTGTTCACCGGTGCCATGGACTACTGGCCGAACGTCGACGCGGTGCTCTGGTTCGCCGCCGAGGTGCTCCCGGAACTGCGCGCCGCGCGGCCCGAGCTGCTGTTCGCCATCGTCGGCGGCAAGCCGGCCCCGGAAGTGCGCGCCCTGGCCGCGCGGGAGGGCGTGCGCGTCACCGGCCGGGTGGACGACGTGCGTCCCTGGCTGGCGCACGCGGCCGCCGTGGTGGCGCCCCTGCGCATCGCCCGCGGCATCCAGAACAAGGTGCTGGAGGGCATGGCCATGGCGCGCACGGTGGTGGCCACGCCGCAGGCCCTGGAGGGCATCGACGCCGTACCCGATCAGGAAATCCTGCTGGCTGCCGATAAAGCGGCCATGGTGGCGGCTGTCCTGCGCGCCCTCGAGCATGCGTCCCTGGGCAGCGCGGCGCGCGCGAAGGTGCTGCGCGATTTCGACTGGACGGCCAACCTGGCCCGTGTGGATCAACTGCTGGAGAGATGATGGACGCTGAACCGCGCAACAACTGGACGCGCGCCGTGCTGCTGCTGGGCCTGGCCTGGCTGGCGACGGCGGCGCTGCTGCACCCCACCTTCTGGTCGATGGCGCAGATCTGGGAGCGATCGGAGACCTTCGCCCACGGCTACGTCATCCTGCCCATCGCCCTGTGGCTGACCTGGCGCATGCGCCACGAGCTGGCCGCCGTGCAGACCGCGCCGGACTGGCGCGCCCTGCTGTGCATCGTCCCCTTCGCCCTGGGCTGGCTGGCGGCGCGGGTCGGCGGCGCGCTGGTGGTGGAGCAGTACATGCTGGTGGGCATCTGGATCGCCACGGTCTGGCTGCTGTTCGGTCCGGCCCTGTTGCGCGCCGCCGCCTTTCCCCTGGGCTACCTGCTGCTCATGGTGCCCGCGGGCGAGGCGCTGATTCCGCCGCTGATCGAGTTCACCGCCGATTTCACCGTCGGCGCCGTGCAGCTCATCGGCATCCCGGTGCATCGCGAAGGCACCTTCTTCAGCCTGCCGACGGGGGACTGGAGCGTGGTGGAAGGCTGTTCCGGCCTGCGCTACCTGATCGCCTCCTTCACCCTGGGCACCCTGTACGCCTACCTGACCTACCGCACGCTTTGGAAGCGCGTGGCGTTCAGCGTCGCCGCCGTGGTGGTGCCGGTCATCGCCAACGGCGTGCGCGCCACCATGATCGTGCTCATCGCCCATTATTCGGACATGAAGCTTGCGCTGGGCGTCGACCACTTCGTCTACGGCTGGGTCTGGTTCGGCATCGTCATGCTGATCATGTTCTGGGTCGGCCTGATCTGGCGCGAGGACGACGACGCGGAACGGGCGCCGCCGGCGGCGCGGGTGGCGAGACTCGACTGGCGCCCGGCTCTGGCCCTGGTGGCGCTCCTCATCGCCGCGCCCGCCTATGAACGGCAAATTACCGCCCAGCCCATGCCCGACCTTCATCTCGCCTTGCCGCAAGGCGCCGGCTGGGAGCGGGAGGACGCCGCCATGACCTCGTGGACACCGCATTGGCAGGGCATGGACCAGATGCTCACCGGGCACTACCGCGCCGGTGAGCGGCGCGTCATGCTCAACGTGGCCTGGTATGGCGCCCAGCGCGAAGGTGCGGAACTGATCAACAGCCAGAACATCATGGTGCCGGAGAAGCATGTGGTCTGGCGCATGTTGGGGCGCAAGACTGCGCGCCAGGACCTGGCGGGGGGTGCGGTGGAGCTGGCCGAAGCGGTGCTCGATTCGCGCGCCGAAAACCAGCGCCTGCTGGTCTGGCAATGGCACCGCATCCAGGGTCGCGACGGTATCAGCCCCTACCGCGCCAAGATCGAGCTGACATTGTCCGCCCTGCTCGGGCAGGGCACCGAGGCGGCGGCGGTGATCCTCGCCGCGCCCTACGAGAACGACCCCGCCGAGGCGCGCGCCATCCTCGCGGCCTTCCTGGCGGCCCACAAGACGGCGCTCGACGCGAGTGTGGACCGCGCCAACGAACCGTGACTTCCGTCCAAGTGAATGCCCCACCCCACCTCATCGCCCACGTGGTGCATCACTTCGGCACCGGCGGCATGGAAAACGGCATGGTCAACCTGATCAACCGCCTGCCGCCCGAGGGTTACCGGCACGCCATCCTCTGTCTGGCCGGATACGGTGAATTCCGCCGCCGTATCCACAACCCGGCGGTCGAGTTTCACGACCTGGGCAAGCGCCCGGGCCACGACCTCGCCTGGTATCCCCGGCTCTACCGGCTGCTGCGCGAACTGCGCCCGAGCATCCTGCATACCCGCAACCTGTCCACCCTGGAGGCCCAGTTCGTCGGCGCCCTGGCGCGCGTGCCGGGGCGCGTGCACGGCGAACAC
The DNA here is from genome assembly GCA_037446455.1 of Hydrogenophilales bacterium. Taxonomy (GTDB): domain Bacteria; phylum Pseudomonadota; class Gammaproteobacteria; order Burkholderiales; family Thiobacillaceae; genus PFJX01. The sequence continues at coordinate 3,143 of JBBIIR010000312.1, forward strand.
GGCCGCGATGTCTTCGACCTGGAAGGCAGGAACCGCAAGTACAACCTGCTGCGCCGCGCGGCG
>JBBIIR010000313.1:0-3202 GCA_037446455.1 Hydrogenophilales bacterium
ACTTTGAGAAGACGCCCCGAAGCATGAAAGTCATGCCCGTTTCCCTCACCCCCAGCCCCTCTCCCGCCCGCGGGAGAGGGGAGCTTCGAGAAGTCGCCGCGCGACTTTCACGTTAACGCGATCAGCCCTGTTCGACCTGGCGCAGCGCTTGGCCGACGGAGAAGTAGGCGCCCAGCCAGCCCAGGGCGGTGCTGAGGGCGAGCAGGGCGAGGAGGGTGGGCAGGTCGAGGCCGCTGAGGACGAACTCGGCGCCATAGGCGGTCGCCACCTGCTCGACGCTTTGCTCCAAGAGGTGGGCGCCCAGAGTCACCAGGGCGCCGCCGGTGAGGCCGCCGGCGAGACCCTGGATGCCGCCGAAATAGAGGAAGGGGCGACGCACGAAACGGTCGGTGGCGCCGATCAGGCGCGCCACCTCGATCTCGTCGCGCTGGGCGTAGATCTGCAGGCGGATGGTGTTGGCGGTGATGGCGGCGAGGGCGAGGCCGAGCAGGATGGACAGCATGAACACCAGGTCGCGGCCGAGATCCATGAGGGCGGACAGGCGCTTGATCCATTCGGTGTCCAGCAGCACGCGCTCGGCGCCCTCGCTCTGCGCGAGGTGCTCGCCCAGCGCCCGCAGGGCGGCGGGGGAGGTCTCGCGGGGGGTGACGACGACGGCGTGCGGCAGCGGGTTGTCGGGCAGGCCGGCGGTGATGTCCGACAGCCCGGCCGCGACCAGCTTGTCGACGCCTTCCTGCTTGCTGACGAAGCGCGCCGAGGCCACGTCGGCCCGCGCCTGCATCTCGCGCGCCAGGGCCTGGCCGCGCTCGGCGTCGGCTTCCCGCTTGAGGAACACGGTGATTTCGGCTTGCGGCGTGATGCCGCCGGCGGCCCGGTCGAGGTTGTCGAGCAGCATGTAGAGGCCGGCCGGCAGGGCGACGGCGACGCCGATGACGAGCACGGTGAACAGGCTGGCGAGCGGCGCCGACTGAAAACGCCGCAGGGCGATTCTCAGGCTGTGCAGGTGGTGGGCGAGCCAGGCCTTCACGGTAGACGCCGCGTTAACGTGAAAGTCGCACGGCGACTTCTCGAAGCTCCCCTCTCCCGCAGGCGGGAGAGGGGCTGGGGGTGAGGGAAACGGGCATGACTTTCATGCTACGGGGCGTCTTCTCAAAGTCATGTCCGTTAGCGGCGCTCGAAGCTCCCCTCTCCCGCAGGCGGGGCGAGAGGGGAATTCGGAATGCGCAGCATTGCGCCCTCGCGGCCGGCAGGCGATGCATCGCCTGCCGTGGGGCGCGGAGCGGGGGTTGGGGGTGAGGGAACGGGCATGCTGCATGGCGTTTATGTCAGGTAATCAGTTCATTCCATGCCCGTCATTGCACCAGCTTGCCATACGCCAGATGCACGGTGCGTCCGCCGTAGCGGGTGATCAGGCTCTGGTCGTGGGTGGAGATGAGAAGGGTGACGCCGACCTCGTTGAAGGCGCGGAACATGTCCATGATGTCGCGGGCGTAGGCCTCGTCGAGGTTGGCGGTGGGCTCGTCGGCGAGCACCAGGGCGGGACGGCTGACGATGGCGCGGGCGATGCACAGGCGCTGCTGTTCGCCGCCGGAGAGGGTGATGGGGCGGACCTTCTCCTTCTTCAAGAGACCGACCTTGTCGAGGGCGGCGCGCACCCGCTTGGCGGCGTCGTGGCCGGTGAGGCCCTGGATGTGCAGCGGCAGCAGCGCGTTGTCGAAGACGCTGCGGTCGTACAGCAGCTTGTGGTCCTGGAAGATGAGGCCGATGTTGCGCCGGAAGAAGGGCAGGGCGGCGCGCTTCAGGCGGCCGACGTTCTGGCTGTTGACGATGATGTTGCCGGCGGTGGGGCGCTCGATGGCGGCGACCAGCTTGAGCAGGGTGCTCTTGCCGGCGCCGGAGTGGCCGGTGAGGAAGACCAGCTCGCCCCGGCCGATGGTCAGGTTGACGTCGGACAGGGCCTCGTGCCCGCCCGGATAGCGCTTGGTGACGCCGGACAGCTCGATCATGCGAACAGGGCGTCGACGAATTCGTCGACGCGGAAGGCCTGCAAATCCTCCATGCCCTCGCCGACGCCGATGAAGCGCACAGGTACCGGCTGCTTTTTCGCCAGGGCGGCGAGGATGCCGCCCTTGGCGGTGCCGTCCAGCTTGGTCATGACCAGGCCGGTGAGGCCCAGGGCCTCGTCGAAAGCCTTGACCTGCAAGAGGGCGTTCTGGCCGATGTTGGCGTCGAGCACCAGCAGCACCTCGTGCGGGGCGCCGGGGTCGGCCTTCCGCAGCACCCGCTTGACCTTGCGGATCTCGTCCATCAGGTGCAACTGGGTGGGCAGGCGGCCGGCGGTGTCGGCGAGGACGATGTCGATGCCGCGGGCGCTGGCCGCGTGCAGGGCGTCGAAGATGACCGCGGCCGGATCGCCGGCCTGCGACTGGATGACTTCCACCTGGTTGCGCTTGCCCCATTCCGCGAGCTGCTCGCGGGCGGCGGCGCGGAAGGTGTCGCCGGCGGCCAGCAGCACGCTCTTGCCCTCGGCCTGGAAACGGCGCGCCAGCTTGCCGATGGTGGTGGTCTTGCCGGCGCCGTTGACGCCGGCCAGCATGATGACGAAAGGCTTGGCGCCTACGCAAAGCAGGGGTTGTTCCAGCGGCCGCAGCAGGGCGGCGAGTTCCGCCTTGAGGGCGTCCCTGAGCTGGGCGGCCTCGGTCAGCCTGTCCTTCTTCACCCGCTCGCGCAGGCGGCCGATGAGGTGCTGGGTGGCCTCGACGCCGACGTCGGCGCCGAGCAGCACGCTTTCCAGGTCCTCGTAGAGCGCTTCGTCGATCTTCGCGCCGGCGCCGAACAGGCCGGCGATCTGCCCGGTGAGGGCGCCGCGGGTCTTCGCCAGCCCCTGTTTGAGACGCTGCGCCCAGGACGGCCGGACGGCCGCGGCCGGCGCGGCTTCGGCTGGCGTGTCGCCGGGTTCGGCGGGCACGGCGGGGGCTTCGGATGAACCGGATTTGAAGAAACCAAACACGGGAGGGGTCTGTCTCAGGCTGCGTTATTCGCCCGGAAATTCTATCATGCGACCCCTTTCCCCCGTCCCCATGCGCCTCATGACCAGACTGCTCGCCCTGTTGGGCCTGACCGCCGCCCTGGCCCTGCCGGCGCAGGCGGAAATTTTCGAGGAAGCCCTGGACAACGGCATGCGCGTCATCGTCAAGACCGA
>JBBIIR010000314.1:0-3202 GCA_037446455.1 Hydrogenophilales bacterium
TATGGAGAGTCGCCCGCGCCCTGTCGGAAGGTCCAGGCTTCCGGGCGATATCGAGGGCTAGTCATCCGCCTCTGGCAGCGACCACTTGCCGAGATGATCCAGGCCGCAGTCATGACCCAGGAGGTCCGCGCCCTCCGGGGTATCGAGGGCATCGACGCCGAAATCGTCGTCGTCCTCCAGGATCGGGCAGGCCTCCTCGCGCGGCCGCGGCGGCCGGGTCTTGCCGGAACGGGGGATGGGGTTTTGCATGACATCCTCCTGCATCTGGGCTGTAATGGTTTTATAGGTTGCCGACAGGAAATGAAAACCATGCCGACATCAGGTTTGTATCCCCCTCCCGCGCGCCTGCCGGCGCGCGCCATGGACAGCCACAAAGGCGACTTCGGCGCGGTGGGCATCCTCGGCGGCGCCCCAGGCATGGCCGGCGCCGCGCTGCTGGCCGGCCGCGCCGCCCTGGCCTGCGGCGCCGGGCGGGTCTATGTCGGCCTGCTCGACGCGCGCGTCGCGGTGGATGCGGGCGCGCCGGAACTCATGCTCGCCGCGCCCGAGCGCCTGCTGGCCCTGCCCCGCCCGGCCTGCCTGGTCGCCGGTCCCGGCCTCGGCCTCGCCGCCGCCGCGCGCGAATGGCTGCGGGCCGTGCTGGCGCTGGAGCATGCCGTGCTGTTCGACGCCGACGCCCTCAACCTGCTGGCGGGCGACGATACCCTGCTCGCCGCGCTGCGCGCCCGCGCCGCCCCCAGCCTGATCACCCCGCACCCCGGCGAGGCCGCCCGCCTGCTCGGCGAGACTGCCGCCGCCGTGCAGGCCGAGCGGCCGGCGGCGCTGCGGCGTCTGCAACAACTCACCGGCGCCTGCGTGGTGCTGAAGGGCGCGCGCACCCTGGTGGGCGGCACCGATGGCGAGGTCTGGGTCAACGATAGCGGCCACCCCGGCATGGCCGCGCCGGGCATGGGCGACGTGCTGGCCGGCCTCATCGCCGCCCTGCTGGCGCAAGGCATGTCCGCCTGCGACGCGGCCAGGACCGGCGTCTGGCTGCACGGCGCGGCGGGCGACGCGGCGGCGCGGGCGGGGCTCGGCCCGGTCGGACTGGCGGCGTCGGAATTGATCCCGCACGCGCGGCGCCTGCTCAATCAGTACCTGGTGACTGACTAGCCGCCGCTCACCAGAACTTTTGCGCTGCCGTCATGCGCCGCCAGGCGGCCTCGTCTGCGGCATGATGCTGGCCCGAGCGCTCGCGCAATGCGCCGCTGAAACGGCCGGCGTCATAAGCCGCCTCGACGTCCCGCCGATGCACCTCCCGCAGCAGCCGGTCGGCGACGACGGCGTCGTTGGCGCGCCCGAGCCGGTCCTGCAATTCGGCCAGCCCCTTGAGGAAGCTCCGGGCGCGTTTGCCATAGAGGCCCTCGAGGGCATCGGCGGCGTAGCGCAGCTTCTTGGCGGCGATGCGCAGGCGGTGGCGGCCGGCGGCATCGAGTTCGCCGAGCCGGCGGCACTGACGGCGCAGGTTCTTCCAGCGCCGTCCGAGGATGCGGCGCGCCCAGTCTTCCACCGGCTCGCCCGCCGCGCGCGCGGCCTGCAGGTCGCGGCCGATGCCGAGCACCAGGCGGGTGAAATCCGGCGCCGCGATGCACGCCTGCGCCTGTTCGCGCGCCCGCGCGGCGCTCGTGCCGACGCCGGACAGGAAGCTCTCGCACAGTGGGGGATCGCCCAGCACCGGCCGCACGGAAGGCAGGGTTTCCGCGACGAAGACGTCCCAGTCGCGGGCGGGGTTGAGGTCTTGCATGACCGCGGCCAGACCCGCCGCCCAGGCCGGTCGCGCCTTGCCGACCCCGTCGCCGAGGGCGGCGGCGCCGCGCAGGCGGCGCAGGGCGATGCGCAACTGATGCAGGTATTCGATGTCGTCGGCCTGTTCCAGGTAGCCGGGCACGTTGGCGACGAGCTGGCTCAGGGCGGAGCGGACGATCTCCAGCCAGGCTTGCGCCGCCGGCTGCCCGGCGCGCAGATCGGGCCGGCCGGCGCGGACCGGCGCCGGCTGGGCGGCCCCGCACAGGAAATAGCCGCGTTCCGCCTTGCTGCGCGGCTCGACACGCAGGGGGAGGTGTTCGAGCAGGTCAAGCGCCCAGTCGAAGAGCGCCCGCGGGGCGCCGTCGAGCAGCTCGATCTCCACTTCGGAAATCGCCCGCTCGGCCGTGCCGGCGCGGATCGTGCCCTGGTCCAGGGCGAGTTCGACGGCGCCGCCCGTGCCTTGCAGCCGCCAGGTCGTGCGCCGGAACTCGGTGACGAACACCGGCGCCAGTCGCGCCGTATCGATGCCGCGCAGCAGTTCCAGCGCCGCGGCGGGCAGGATGGCGAGATCGGGGGCGGAACCGGCCACCGGCATTTCCCATTCCGGCCGGCTGCTCAATGCGCCCACCGCCGGCGCCTCCGCCTTCAGGGTCTGCACCCAGTGATAGCCCAGCCGCCGCAGCCGGAAAGCGATGGCGCGACGCATCAGGGCGAAATCGGGCGTGTCGTAATAGACGCTGTGCAGGACGCGGCTGGCTGGCTTGACCCCGGCCAGCAGCGGATGCCGGCGCAGGCGCGTGACGTGGCGGGCATCCAGGGCTAGCTTGAGCTCGATTTCCATGGGAGTGGCGATGGCCGCGCGATAGAAGCGGAAAGGCTTTGAGGTTAGCATCAAGCGTCCCCATCCAGGTTACAGCCGCCGCCGCATCCATCATGAGCTCCACTCCCCGCAGCGAATATCTGATCAACCGCGAACTCGGCATTCTCGAGTTCAACCGGCGCGTGCTGGCCCAGGCCGAGGATCCCGCCACCCCCCTGCTCGAACGTCTGCGCTTCCTGTGCATCACCTCCAGCAACATGGACGAGTTCTTCGAGATCCGCGTCGCCGGCCTGAAGGAACAGATGCGCCTGAATCCCGAGCACGTCGGCGTCGACGGCCTCACCCCGCGCCAGGTCTACAAGGAAGTGGCGAAGGTCTCGCACGCCCTGGTGGCGCGCCAATACGATCTGCTCAACGGCGAGGTGCTGCCGGCCCTGGCCGCCGAGGGCATCCGCTTCCATCGTCGCACCCACTGGAATCCCGAGCAGGCCGAGTGGATCCGCGCCTTCTTCTTCGACGAGCTGATGCCGGTGCTGACGCCCATCGGTCTGGACCCGGCCCACCCCTTCCCCAACGTGCTCAACAAGAGCCTCAACA
>JBBIIR010000315.1:0-3185 GCA_037446455.1 Hydrogenophilales bacterium
CCGTGTTGGCCGGCCAGCTCCCGGGCTGGGAGCGCGCGGCCGACCTGCTCGCGCGGGGGGCGGCCGTGCGCGAGGCCGAGTCCGCCGAGCGGCGCGCGCTGCTTGCCGCCACCCGGGTGGATTTCGCCATGCTCAACACCACGGAGGACGACGATGAATGATTTGTCCTTGCAGGCCATCTGGCAGCCTCTGACCCAGCAGCGCGCCTTCCGGGCGCTGATGCGAGCCTTCGCCTATCCCGGCCGGCCGGCGGAACTCGCCGACACCGGCACGGCGGCGCTCACCGCCGTGCTCGCCACCCTGCTGGACGGCGAAGCGAGTCTGGCCGATCCGCATGAAAAGGTGGACGTGGCCGACTGGCCGCGCCTGGAAGTGCGCCGAGCCGCGCCGAAAGCCGCCGATTTCATCGTGCTGGAGGGCGCCCGCGCGCCGGATTTCGCGCCCCGGCTGGGCACGCTCGAAAGCCCGGAAAAAGGCGCGACGCTGATCCTGCAAGTAGCCGCGCTGGGCGCGGGCGAAACCCTCAGTCTGACCGGCCCCGGTATCGCCGATGCGATGCCTCTGGCGGTAACCGGCTTGCATCCCGCCTGGTTCGCCGCGCGCCGCGACTGGTGCGCCGCCTTCCCGCTGGGCGTGGACTTCATCCTGGTGGACGGGCAACAGGCGGTCTGCCTGCCGCGCACCACCCGCATTCAAGAAAGAGAGCCATCATGGGCTACGTAGCCATCAAAGGCGGCGGCCGCGCCATCGCCGGGGCCGCCGAGGCGCTGGAACACCTGCGCGCCCGCGAAGGTGAAGACGGCACGCCGTTGGCGCTGTCCGCCATCGAAAACCAGTTGCGCCTCCTGACCTCGCGCGTGGTCTCCGAGGGCGGCCTCTACCACCCCCGGCTGGCGGCGCTGGCCATCAAGCAGTTCCAGGGCGATACCCTGGAGGCGGCCTTCGCGCTCAGGGCGTATCGCTCGACCAAGCCGCGCCTGGCCGAGACACCGGTGCAGGATAGCGCCCGGATGCGCGTGATCCGGCGCATTTCCTCGGCCTTCAAGGACATTCCCGGCGGCCAGTGGCTGGGCCCCACCTCGGACTACGCCCTGCGCCTGATGCGCCTGGAGCTGGCGGACGAGGACCCGGAGGTCTTCCGCGCCTTTTCCCGCCGCTTCCTGGCCGGCCACGCCGACGTGCCGGACAGCTTCCCCAAGGCGCTCGACGCCCTGCGCGCGGAAGGCCTGCTGCCGCCCGCCCCTCACCCCCGGCCCCTCTCCCGGGGGGGGAGGGGAGACGCTGCCGCCTTCGACATCACCCGCGAGCCGCTGGTGTTCCCGGTGCCGCGCTCGGCGGCGCTGGCCACCATGGCGCGGGCGGAGACCGGGTCGCTGCTGGCCATCGCCTACTCCAACATGCGCGGCTACGGCGATGTGCACCCCACCGTCGCCGAGCTGCGCGTGGGCTACCTGCCGGTTTTCATGCCGCACCCGGTCACCGGCGAGCCCACCGAGGCGGGCGAGGTCTTGATGACCGAGTGCGAGGTCGTCGCCATGTACGAAGGGGACGCCGCCGGCGGCACACCCACCTTCACCCTGGGCTACGGCGCCTGCTTCGGCCACAACGAGGTCAAGGCCATTTCCATGGCGGTGCTCGACCGGGCCTTGCAGAAGGGCATGAAGGACGGCCCGTCCAATCCCTCGGAAGACCCCGAGTTCGTGCTCTTGCACGTGGACGGCGTGGACAGCATGGGCTTCGCCAGCCACTACAAGATGCCCCACTACGTCACCTTCCAGTCCGACATGGACCGCCTGCGCACCACCCAGGCAAAAAGCCAGGCCAAGGCCGGCCGCAAACAGGAGGAACCGGCATGAACGCCGCCTATGAACTGCCCGGGATGGAGACCGCCTACGCCTTCGGCTTCCTCGACGAATATGCCAAGAAGGAGGTGCGCCGCGCCCTCCTCAAGGCCATCTGCCTGCCCGGCTACCAGACCCCCTATGCCAGCCGCGAAATGCCCATGGGGCGCGGCTTCGGCACCGGCGGCCTGCAAGTCACCCTGTCGCTGATCGGCCCCGACGACACCCTGAAGGTGATCGACCAGGGCAGCGACGACTCGGTCAACGCCGTCAACCTGCGCCACTTCGTGGAGATGACCTGCCCGGGCGTGCAGACGACTGAAAAAACCGGCGAGGCGAGCCTGATCCAGTCGCGACACCGCATCCCGGAAAAGCGCCTCACGGAAGATCAGGTGCTGGTCCTGCAGGTGCCCTATCCCGACCCCCTGGTGGTGGTCGAGCCCTCCGAGGCGAAACGCAAGGTCATGCACGGCGAGGCCGACTACTCGCGCCTGCTGGTCAAGCTGTATGAAGACATCGTGCGTTTCGACGAGATCACCATCTCGCACCGCTATCCGACGCGCATCAACGGCCACTACGTCCTCGACCCCAGCCCCATCCCGCGCTTCGACGTGCCCAAGATGCATAGGAGCCCGGCCCTGATCCTGTTCGGCGCCGGCCGGGAGAAGAAGATTTACGCCGTGCCGCCCTACACCGCGGCCGAGCCTCTGGCCTTCGACGACGTGCCCTTCCGCATGGAGGACTTCCGCGACGCGGCGGGGCAGCGCCGCGCCTGTTCGCGTTGCGGCGCCACCGATTCCTTCCTGGACGAGTTTCAGGATGAGGCCGGCCACATCGTGTACCAGTGCTCGGATTCGGACTGGTGCGCGAGCCGCCTGGCGCGGCAAGCCGAGGAGATGAGCGCATGAAGAAAATCCTCGAAGTGCAAAACTTCGCCAAGCTGCACGGCAAGGGCTGCCCGCTGTGCATCGAGGCCACCGGCCCCGACAACGACACCAACGTCTGCCCCCACTGCGGCTCCGTGGTGGCGGCGCACGGCGTGTCCTTCGATCTGTATGAAGGCGAAATCCTCGGCATCATGGGCGAGTCGGGCAGCGGCAAGTCCACCCTGGTCAAGACCCTCTATTTCGACGAGACGCCGAGCGCCGGCGAGGCCCGCTTTTTTGATGCCGACGGCCAGCACGACCTGTTCGCGCTCAACGCCGCCCAGCAGCGCTGGCTGCGCAACCACCGCTTCGGCATGGTCTACCAGAACCCGCACCTGGGGCTCAACTTCAACGTCTCCGCCGGCGGCAACATCGCCGAGCGGCTGCTGATGAGCGACGTGTCCCACTACGGCGAAAT
>JBBIIR010000316.1:0-3182 GCA_037446455.1 Hydrogenophilales bacterium
GAGCGCGAGCAGTTGGTGGCTTTGCGCCACGATCTGCACGCCCATCCGGAACTCGCTTTCGACGAGCACCGCACCGCCGGCAAGGTGGCCGACTTCCTCGCCGCGCGCGGCATCGAGACGCATCGCGGCCTGGCCGGCACCGGCGTGGTAGGCGTACTGCGACGCGGCGACACAGGCCGCGCCATCGCCCTGCGCGCCGACATGGACGCCCTGCCGGTGCACGAGCTGAACCTGTTCCCGCACCGTTCGCGGCATGAAGGCCGCATGCACGCCTGCGGCCACGACGGGCATACCGCCATGCTGCTGGGCGCGGCGGAATACCTTGCCGCGCACGGCAATTTCGAGGGCGCCGTGGTGTTCATCTTCCAGCCCGCCGAGGAGACCGACGGCGGCGCCCGCGTGATGATCGAGCAGGGTCTGTTCACGCGCTTCCCGGTCGAAGCCGTCTACGGCATGCACAACTGGCCCGGCCTGCCGGCGGGGCAGTTCGCCGTGCACGCGGGGCCGGTGATGGCCTGCGCCGACCAGTTCGACATCCTGCTGCGCGGGCATGGCGCCCACGCCGCCATGCCGCAGCAGGGACGCGACCCCCTCGTCGCCGGCGCGGCCCTCGTGCAGGCCCTGCAAACCGTGGTCAGCCGCAGCCTCGACCCCCTCGACGCGGCCGTGCTCTCCGTCACCCGTTTCCAGGCGGGCGGCGAGGCCTACAACGTGATTCCGGGCGAGGCGCGCATCGGCGGCACGGTGCGCGCCTTCCGCCCGGAAGTGGAGGATGCCATCGAGGCGGCGATGGAACGCCTGTGCGCAGGCATCGCCGCCGCGCACGGAGTGCAGGCCAGCCTCGATTACCGGCGCGGCTACCCGCCCAGCGTCAACGACGCCGCCGAGGCCGCGCGCTGCCAGGCGGTACTCGCTGAACTGGTGGGGAGCGACAACGTGCGCCTCGACATGAAGCCCTCGATGGGCGCCGAGGATTTCGCCTACATGCTGCGCGAGAAGCCCGGCTGCTACGTGTGGATCGGCAACGGCCTGGCCGAGGGCGGCTGCATGCTGCACAACCCGCGCTACGACTTCAACGACGACATCCTTCCCCTCGGCGCCAGCTACTGGGCGCGGCTGGTGGAGAACCTGCTTCAGCCTGCCTGAGCGCCGTCGCGTCCCTCGGAGTAGTAACTGATGCGGCTGCGCGGGTTCAGGTAGTCGAACACCTCCGGCGCCAGTTGCGCCGGCCGCAGGGTGGCGACGATCGACAGCTCCGGCTCCTCCGCCATGTTCAGCAAGAGGGCTTCCTCCTTGGGCACCTCCGGGTCGTAGAGCAGCAGGGTGGGATGCAGCAGCTGCCCGGAATTGACGCTTACCACCAGGCCGATGGCGTCGTTGCTCAGGCGTACCACGCTGCCCGGCGGATACACGCCCATACAACGGATGAAGTGCTGCATGAGGCCGGGGTCGTACTTCTCCTTCTCCTTCCTGAACATGTGCGAGAGAGCCTCGGCGGGGGTCAGGGAGTCCGCGGGGTTGAGGTGGTTGCAGGAGTTGTCGAAGGCATTGGCGATGGCGGCGACCCGCGCGAAGCGGCCGATGCGCGCGCCGCTCAGATGATTGGGGAAGCCCCCGCCATCCAGGGCCTCATGGTGCATGGCGATCACCTCCAGGGCGCCCGCCGGCAGGCCCGGCAGGCGGGCGGCCATCTCCACCCCGTAGAGCACGTGCTGCTGGTAGAAATTGCGCTCCGCCGCCGTCCACGCGGTTTTCTTCATCAGCACCTGGCTGGGCACCTTCTCCTTGCCGATGTCGTGCAACAGCGCGCCCTGCCCCAGGGCGCGCATCTCCTCGGCGCTGAAACCCGCTTCCCTGGCCAGCATGAGGGACAGCATGGTGACGTTGAGGGCATGGTAATAACTGCCCTCGTCGCCACTCTTGGCGTTCATCAGGTGGATCAGCACGTCCTTTTCCGAGAGCAGGGAATCCACCATGTCGGTGATCAGCGCGCGGGCCTGTTCCAGCGATTCCCGCGGGCGGGCGAAGAGGTTGCGCAGCAAGCCCTTGACCGTGGACATGCCCGAGTTGAACTTCTTCTCGCAGCGCCCATAGGCTTCGCGCTGCTTCGCCAGCTGCTCGCGGCGCCGGCGTTTTTCCTGCCACATGGCCAGCACTTCCGGATCCGGCGCGGGGGCTTCGGGCTCGTCCGTCTTCGGCGCCGCCGGCGGCAGCGGCGCGACGTCGCTTTTGTCCGGCAGGTAGAGGATTTCCTTCAGGCCAAGAGAACGCAGGACCTGCAGTTGTTTCTCGTTGCGGATCTTGAAGCTGCTGAACAGGAAAGGATGCCCCATCCAGTCGTCGAGATGCACATACATGCCGACGCGGACACGGCTGATGGCGATGCGCTGTTCCTGACCGTTCATGAGTAAGAATGCGAAAATGTGCATGTCTATCGGCAAGCCGCGGCGAAACCTGAATATCAGGTTCCGCTCATATTCGTCAACGCATGGGGGATACCAAGTGAACCCGCAAACCGCCACCCTGGCCGGCGGCTGCTTCTGGTGCCTGGAAAGCGCCTTCAACCGCCTGCATGGGGTGGAGGAGGCCGTCTCCGGCTACATGGGCGGCGCCACCGAGCATCCCACCTACCAGGAGGTGTGTGCCGGCGACAGCGGCCACGCCGAGGTCGTGCAGATCCGCTTCGACCCTGACCGCATCGCCTTCAGGGACCTGCTCGACATCTTCTTCGAACTGCACGATCCCACCACCCTCAACCGCCAGGGCAATGACGTCGGCAGCCAGTACCGCTCCGCCATCTTCTGGCACGACGAGGCGCAGCGGGCGACGGCGCTCGAGGTCATCGCCGAACTCACCGCCAGCCGGGTGTTCGACCGCCCCATCGTCACCGAAGTCGTTGCCGCCGCCACGTTCTGGCCTGCGGAGGACTACCACCAGCGCTATTTCGAGCACAACCCGCGGCAGCCTTATTGCGTGTACGTGGTGGCGCCGAAGCTCGCCAAATTCATGCAGCGGCATGCCGCCCGGCTAACGGACATGACTTTGAGAAGACGCACCGAAGCATGAAAGTCATGCCCGTTTCCCTCCCTTGCAGGGCGCGCCCCGGACTGCATTCCGGGGCCGTTCGGCGGGCGCGGAGCATGCTCCGCGAAACCCCCGCCTCACCCCCCAGCCCCCGCTCC
>JBBIIR010000317.1:0-3175 GCA_037446455.1 Hydrogenophilales bacterium
TGGCAGTAGGGCCGCTCCCGGCGTGCCCGGAAATGGAGAATTCCCGGTTTTTTGCGCCCGTTGACGGTGCAAGCGGTGCCCGCCAGCTTGCCCGCGAATGCCGCGGCCACCCAGAAACCCCAGTGAAATCAAGGCTTGACGGCATCTCATCGGAGCTGGCACGGAGGTTGCTAAACACAGTCTGACCGGCGCAAAGGCGCGTCGGCCATGTCGCTCCTTATCGGATGTACTTGGACAACGGCGTCCAACCCCGCGGGGGGTGGACGCCGCTTTTTTTTGGAGTAATGCAATGGATATCCTTCCGCCCAGCAGTGAACAGCCCGCCGTCAACGATGGAAAACGTGATTTCTTGAAGAAAGCCGCCGGCATGTCCGCCGCCGCCGCCCTCATGTCCCTCGTTCCCCCCGCTGTGCGCAGCGGCGCCTGGGCGGCGGGTTCCGACGCCCCCGAGAAGCCCGAGGTGAAGATCGGCTTCATCCCGCTGACCGACTGCGCCAGCGTCGCCATCGCCGCCGAGAAGGGCTTCGACAGGAAGTACGGCCTGAAGATCGTGCCCAGCAAGGAAGCCTCCTGGGCCGGCGTGCGCGACAAGCTGGTGAACGGCGAGCTCGACGCCTCGCACGTGCTCTACGGCCTGATCTACGGCCTGCAACTGGGCGTGGGCGGACCGAAGAAGGACATGGCCGTGCTCATGAGCCTCAACCACAACGGCCAGGCCATCACCCTCAACAACCAGCTCAAGGCCAAGGGCGTCACCGATGGGGCGGGACTCGCCAAACTGGTGAAGGCGGAGCCGAAGGAGTGGACGTTTGCCCAGACCTTCCCCACCGGCACGCACGCCATGTGGCTGTACTACTGGATGGCGACCTACGGCATCGACCCGTTCAAGGACGTCAAGGTCATTACCGTGCCGCCGCCGCAGATGGTGGCCAACATGCGCGTCGACAAGATGGACGGCTACTGCGTCGGCGAGCCCTGGAACGCGCGCGCCATCCACGAAAAGATCGGCTTCACCGCCGTCACCAGCCAGGACATCTGGCAGGACCACCCGGAAAAGGTGCTGGGCACCACCCTGGAGTTCGTGCGGAAGTATCCCAATACGGCGCGCGCCATGGTGGCCGCCATCCTGGAAGCCTCCAGGTACATCGACACCATGAGCAACCGCTCGGAAGTGGCGAAGATCATCGCCGCCAAGTCCTATGTCAACACCGAGTTCGACGTCATCGAGGACCGCATGCTGGGCCAGTACGACAACGGCATCGGCAGGAAGTGGCAGGACAAGAACTACATGAAGTTCTTCGCCGACGGCAGCGTCAACTTCCCCTACCTGTCGGACGGCATGTGGTTCCTCACCCAGCACAAGCGCTGGGGCCTGCTCAAGGACCATCCGGATTACCTGGCGGTGGCCAGGGCGGTGAACCAGATCGCCCTCTACAAGGATGCCGCCGCGCAGGCCCGCGTGGCCGTGCCCAAGTCGGAGATGCGCAGCCACAAGCTCATCGACGGCGTGGTGTGGGACGGCAAGAACCCGAAGGCGTATGCCGACGGGTTCAAGGTGAAGGCGTAAATCCCATGACGCGGCGACTCGGGCACTTCCCCCTTTACTAAAGGGGGATTGAGGGGGATTTGACGACCTGGGCCATGCCCGCCGCGTCGAAATCCCCCCTAGCCCCCTTTGTGAAAGGGGGGAATGGCTGAGCCGTTGCGCCTGGCAAACCAGGAGTCCGCCATGAGCGCAGTGACATTCAACGAAGGCAGTCTGAAGGACATCATGAACAAGCCAGAAACCGTGCCCGCCAGTGTGCCCGCCGAAGCCCCGGCGAAGCCGCGGCCCACCCCATACTTCGAGACTGAGCGGGGCCTGGCCCTGCTGGAGTCTTTCGGCAACTTCTTCCGAGCCGCCCTGCCGCCGGTGATCGGCATCGCCCTGTTCATCCTGCTCTGGCAGATCGTCTCCGCCAGCGGCGGCGACAGCGGCCTGCCCGGCCCGGCGAAGACCTGGGAGGCGGCCAAGGCCTTGTTCGCCGATCCCTTCTACGACAACGGCCCCAACGACAAGGGCATCGGCTGGAACATCCTGCATTCCCTCTACCGCGTCGGCGCCGGCTTCGGCCTGGCCGCCCTGGTGGGCATCCCGCTGGGCTTCATGATCGGCCGCTTCGCCTTCCTGTCCGGCATGATGGCGCCCATCATCAGCCTGCTGCGCCCGGTGTCGCCGCTCGCCTGGCTGCCCATCGGCCTCTACGTGTTCAAGGAGACCGAGCCGGCGTCGCTGTGGGTGATCTTCATCTCCAGCATCTGGCCCATCATCCTCAACACCGCCGCCGGCGTCTCGCGGGTGCCGCAGGACTACCTGAACGTGGCGCGCGTGCTGAACCTGTCGGAATGGAAGATCTTCACGCGCATCCTGTTCCCCTCCGTGCTGCCGCACCTGATGACCGGCATCCGCCTGTCCATGGGCGTGGCCTGGCTGGTCATCGTCGCGGCGGAGATGCTCACCGGCGGCACCGGCCTGGGCTTCTGGGTGTGGGACGAATGGAACAACCTGAACGTCGAACACATCCTCATCGCCATCTTCATCGTCGGCATCGTCGGCCTGCTGCTGGAGCAGTCGCTGATGCTGATCGCGAAACGGTTCGATTATGAGTGAGGCGTGAGGGGTGAGGCGCGAGGCGTCGATCTCGCGCACACCCCGCCTCACGCCTTTCGCCTAACGCCTCACGGGAAAAGCCATGCACAACTACCTGCACATCGAAAACGCGAAGATGGTGTTCGACACCAAGAAGGGCAAGTTCACCGCGCTGACCGACATCAACCTGACCGTGAAGCAGGGCGAGTTCATCGCCTTGATCGGCCACTCGGGCTGCGGCAAGTCCACCCTGCTCAACCTGGTGGCCGGCCTCACCACCCCGACCGACGGCATCCTGCTGCTGTCCGAGCGGGAAATCGCCGGTCCCGGCCCGGAACGGGCGGTGGTGTTCCAGAACCACAGCCTGCTGCCCTGGCTGACCTGCTTCGGCAACGTCTATCTGGCGGTGGAGCGGGTGTTCGGCGCCAGGGAAGCCAAGGCCAAACTGAAGGAACGTACCCAGGCCGCCCTGGAGCTGGTGGGCCTCGCCCACGCCATGCACAAGCATCCCGGCGAGATTTCCGGTGGCATGAAGCAGCGCGTCGG
>JBBIIR010000318.1:0-3168 GCA_037446455.1 Hydrogenophilales bacterium
GTGCGCACTTTCGGTTTTCACCTGATGAGCCTCGATGTCAGGCAGGAGTCGGGCCGGCATGGTCGGGCCGTCGCCGAGATCGTGCGCATCGCGCTAGGGCGCGATTACGCCGCCCTCGACGAGGAGGCCAGGCTGGAACTGCTGGCCGAAGCCGCGGCCAATGCGCAGGCATTGAGTTTCAACCTCGCGCGCCTGAGCGAGGAGACCCAGGAGACGCTGCGCGTGTTCCAGCTCATCGCGCATACGCGGCGCGCGCTGGGGCCCGAATGTATCGGGCGCTACGTGATTTCGATGACGCACAGCGCTTCCCATGTCATGGAGGTGATGTGCCTGGCCGCGCTGGCCGGCCTCGCCGGGCGGCTGGCGGGCGGCTGGTATTGCCACATCGGCGTCAGCCCCCTGTTCGAGACCATCGAGGACCTCGCCCAGGTGGCATCGGTGCTGGCGCGGCTGTATCGCCTGCCGACCTATCGCAGCCTGCTCGATGCGTATGGCGAGGGCCAGGAGGTGATGCTCGGGTACTCCGACTCCTGCAAGGACGGCGGCATCCTGGCCTCGTCCTGGGGGCTCTATGCGGCGCAGAAGTCCATCGTCGCCCTGTCCGCGCGCGAGGGCGTTCCCTGCCGGCTGTTCCATGGCCGCGGCGGCACCATCGGCCGCGGCGGCGGGCCGACGCACGAGGCCATCCTGGCGCAGCCGGCCGGCTCGGTGCGCGGGCAGATCAAGTTCACCGAGCAGGGCGAGGTGCTGTTCTACAAATACAACAATCTGGAGACCGCGACCTATGAACTGACCATGGGCGTCAGTGGCCTGCTCAAGGCCAGCGTGCATCTGATCCGGCCGGCTGCGGAGGATCGCCGCGATTACCTGGGCATCATGGACGAGCTCGCCCGCCTCGGCGAGGCGCATTACCGGCAACTCACCGAGGCCACGCCGGGTTTCCTGGATTATTTCCACGAGGCCACGCCGGTCCGCGAACTCGGCTGGCTGAACATCGGTTCAAGGCCCTCCCATCGCAAGGCCGGGGACCGTTCGCAGGCTTCGGTGCGCGCCATCTCCTGGGTGTTCGCCTGGGGCCAGTCGCGCCACGCCCTGCCGGCCTGGTATGGCATCGGCGCCGCCCTCGAGTCCTGGCGCGGCAACGACCCGTTGCGGCTGGCCAGGCTGCAGCGCATGTACCTGGAGTGGCCCTTCTTCCGCAACCTGCTGTCCAATGCGCAAATGGCGCTGGCGAAGACCGACATGGGCATCGCCGGAGAGTATGCCGATTTGTGCGAGGACGCGCGCGTCGGCGCCGCCGTGTATGCCCTGATCGATGCCGAATGCCGCCGCGCCCGCCGCCAGATCCTCGAGGTCGCCAACAGCAAGGCGCTGCTGCAGGACAACCCGGAGCTGGCCATTTCCCTGGCCAGCAGGAACGCCTATCTGGATCCGCTCAACTCCATCCAGGTCACGCTGTTGCGCCGCCTGCGCGGCATTCCCGCGGAAAGCCGTCAGGACAGCCCATGGCTGGAGCCCCTGCTGCGCTCCATCAACGCCATCGCCGCCGGCATGCGCAATACCGGATAGGGCCCGGCGCAAACGTCGTTTTCCGGACCTTTGCCTGGCATGGCGCGCGGAGTGGGCGCGCGCTGTTCCACGTGAAACAAGCGCGTTCCTGGCGTAGAATGCGGCGCCTCGGCGCTTCCCGCCATTGCAAGACAAGTCAATGATTTTTCCAGATAAATTCGATGTCATCGTGGTGGGCGGCGGCCATGCCGGGACCGAGGCGGCGCTCGCCGCCGCGCGCATGGGCGCGACCACCCTGCTGCTCACCCACAACATCGAAACCCTGGGCGCGATGTCCTGCAATCCCTCCATCGGCGGCATCGGCAAGGGCCATCTGGTCAAGGAGGTCGACGCCCTCGGCGGAGCGATGGCGCTGGCCACCGACGAGGCCGGCATCCAGTTCCGCATCCTCAATTCCTCCAAGGGGCCCGCCGTGCGCGCCACGCGCGCCCAGGCCGATCGCGCGCTGTATCGGCGGGCCATCCGCGCGCGCCTGGAGAATCCGCCCCGGCTCAGCCTGTTCCAGCAGGCCGTCGACGACCTCATCCTGGAGGCGAACGCCGTCGCCGGGGTGAGGACGCAACTGGGGGTCGAGTTCAGGGCGCCGACGGTGGTGCTCACCGCCGGTACCTTCCTGGCCGGACTCATCCACGTCGGCTTGGAGAATTTCCAGGCCGGACGCATGGGCGATCCGCCCGCCGTCAGCCTGGCCGGCCGCCTGCGCGAGCTGGGTCTGCCCGCCGGCCGCCTGAAGACGGGCACGCCGCCGCGCATCGACGGGCGCGGCATCGATTTTTCCGTGATGCAGGAGCAGCCGGGCGACGACCCGACGCCGGTGTTCTCCTTCCTCGGCCGCCGCGAGACGCATCCTCCGCAACTGCCGTGCTGGATCACGCAGACCAACCCGCGCACGCACGACATCATCCGCCGCGCGCTCGATCGCTCGCCGCTCTATACCGGGCTCATCGAGGGCGTGGGGCCGCGCTACTGCCCCAGCATCGAGGACAAGATCCATCGCTTCGCCGACAAGAGCGGCCACAACGTCTTCCTGGAACCCGAGGGCCTCGCCACCCGCGAGTTCTATCCCAACGGCATTTCCACCAGCCTGCCCTTCGACGTGCAACTCGAGCTGGTGCGTTCCATCCGCGGCCTGGAGCGGGCGCACATCCTGCGCCCCGGCTACGCCATCGAATACGACTACTACGATCCGCGCGGCCTCGCGCCGAGCCTGGAAAGCAAAGCCATCCCCGGCCTGTTCTGCGCGGGTCAGATCAACGGCACCACCGGCTACGAGGAGGCCGCCGCGCAGGGCCTGCTCGCCGGCCTCAACGCCGCCCGCCGCGCCGCCGGCCTGGAGGCCTGGTGGCCGCGCCGCGACCAGGCCTATCTCGGCGTGCTGGTCGACGATCTCACCACGCGCGGCGTGCTGGAGCCCTACCGCATGTTCACCAGCCGCGCCGAATACCGGCTCAGCCTGCGCGAGGACAACGCCGATCAGCGCCTCACCGGCATCGGCAGGGAGCTGGGTTTGGTGGATGACCTGCGCTGGGCGCGTTTCCAGGAAAAACAGGAGGCCATCGCGCGCGAGAGCGAACGCCTGAAATCGACCTGGGTGAATCC
>JBBIIR010000319.1:0-3167 GCA_037446455.1 Hydrogenophilales bacterium
CAGCTGGTGCAGCATGGCGATGCTCTCCTCGCCGCGGCGCATGGCCGAGCTTTCCGTGATTTCCAGCTCCAGCAGGCCGGGGTCCAGGCCGGTGGAGGCGAGCACGCGCTGGATCCGCTCCACCGGCTCGCCGCGTTGCAATTCCAGCGGCGACAGGTTGACCGCCACGGTCAGGGCGTCGCCGCACAGCGCCTGGCATTGCAGGGCTTCGCCGCAGGCGGTGTGCAGCACCCACTCGCCGATGGGCAGGATCAGGCCGGTCTCCTCGGCCACCGGGATGAACTGGTCCGGCGGGATCAGGCCGATGTCCGGGTGGCGCCAACGCAGCAGCGCCTCCATGGCGGTGACGCGGCCGCTCGCCAGATCCATCTGCGGCTGGTAGTGCAACTCGAATTCGCCGCGTTCCAGCGCGCGGTGCAGCGCGGCTTCCAGGCTGAAGCGCTGGAAGGCGGCGACCGATTGCTCGCGGGTGTAGAACTGGTAGCCGTTGCGCCCGCCCGCCTTGGCCCGATACATGGCGGTATCGGCGTGCTTGATGAGGGTTTCGGCGTCGTCGCCGTCCTCCGGATGCAGGCTGATGCCGATACTGGCCGAGAGGAAGATGTCGTGGCCGGAAACCTGATAGGGCTTGCTCAGCAGGCGCAGCAGATCGCGCGCCAGTTGGGCGGCCTGCTGTTCGCTGCCGATGTCCTCCATGAGCAGAACGAATTCGTCACTGCCCAGGCGGGACAGGGTGTCCTCCGCGCGCAGCCGCTGCTGGATGCGCTCCGTCACCGCCATCAGCAGTTGGTCGCCGGTCTGGCGCCCCAGCGTGTCGTTGACGTTCTTGAAGCGGTCGAGGTCGATGAACAACAGGGCGAGGCGGCCGCCGGAACGGAGCGCGCGGCGGCTGGCGTGATGGATGCGGTCGAGCAGCAACAGCCGGTTGGGCAGACCGGTCAAACCATCCTGGTAGGCCAGGCGTTTGAGTTCCTCCTCGGAACGCTTGATCGAGGAAATATCCGAGAACACCCCGACGTAGTGGCTGACACGGTTGTGTTCGTCGAGCACCGCGCTGATGGTCAGCCACTCGGGATATTCCACCCCGGACTTGCGCTTGTTCCAGATCTCGCCGCTCCAGCAGCCGCGCTGGGTCAGCTCGTCCCGCATGGCGCGGTAGAACTCCGTGTCGTGGCGACCGGATCTCAGCATGCGCGGAGTGCGTCCGAGCACTTCCGCCTCGCCGTAGCCGGTGATGTCGGTGAAGGCCCGGTTGACGGCGATGATGCGCCCCAGCGCATCGGTGGTGAGCACGCCCTCCACCGTGCTCTCGAACACCGCCGCCGCCAGCCGCAGCTTGGCCTCGCGTTCCCGATGCGCGGTGACGTCGGCGTGGGTGCCGATCATGCGCGCGGGCGTGCCGTCGGCGCGGCGAACCATGACCTTGCCGCGCGCCTGGATCCAGCGCCAGCCGCCGTCCTTGCCGAGCATGCGCATCTCCGCCTCGTAGATCGCGCGCTCGCCACGCACATGCGCATCGAGGGCGGCGAGCGCGCGCGGCAGGTCTTCCGGATGCACGCGCCGGCGCCATTCGTCGAAATGCTCGCCGATCTCGTCGTCGGCGTGGCCCAGCATGGCCTTCCAGCCCGGCGAGAAATACACCCTGTCGGTGGCCATGTCCCAGTCCCACAGGCCCTGGTCCAGGCCTTCCAGGGCAAAGCGCCAGCGTGTCTCCTCCTCGCGCGCGGCGGCCGCCGCGTCCTGATCCGGCGGCCAGGCGGTCCACTCCAGGCCGAAGCTGCGAATCTCCACCAGCGTCCCGGTCGCGTCGAAGACGCCGAGGTCGCGCCAGACGATGCGGCGTTTGCCTGTCGGAGTCTCCACCCGCCATTCGCCGGCATGGCTGCGGTGATCGCCGCGCAAGCGGCCGAGCACCGCGAGGACATGCCGCGCCGCCTCCTCGCGGAACTCCATCGGCAGCGCATCCGGCAAACGCTCGCCGACCAGGGCGGTGTCGGCGGTCGCCAGGAGCTCGCGGCAGCGCCGGTTGGCGTAGCGCACCACTCCGTCCGGACGCCAACACAGCACCATTTCCCGCAGGGAATCGAGCAGGTCGGCGTCGGGGGAGGGGAAGCGGTGCATGGGGTGGGATTTTTCGGTGCCCAATGCTAACGGCGCGTACCGGGAGAACTTGAACACGGGCTAAAATAATGTCACGATTAAGACAAATTAATGTCATAACAGTTATGAATTGGACCCTGCTGATCCTCTCCCTGCCCAGCGACAACGCCACGGCGCGCACGCGCATCTGGCGCGCGCTGAAAGCCCTGGGCTGCGGCGCCCTGCGCGATGGCGCCTGGCTGCTGCCGCATCGGCCGGACCTGGAAACGCTGCTGCGAGAGCAGGCGGAGGAGGCGCGCGCCGCCGGCGGCAGCGCCTGGCTGTTGCGTCTCGCCGGCCAGGATGAACTGGAAGCGGAGCTGGCCGGCCTGTTCGACCGCGGCCCGGAATACGCCGGGATCGACCGCGCCCTCGACGATCTGGCGGACAGCGATGCCGAGCCCGCCGCCCAGGACAAGCGCCTGCGCGGCCTGCGCCGGCAATTCGAGCAGTTGTCCGCCGTCGATTACTTCCCGGGACCCGCGCGGACGGCCTGCGCGGCGCGCCTGGAGCGGGTCGCCGCGCTGGTGCGGGCGCGACGCCACGCGGGCGAGCCGAGCGCGGCGCGCGGCGTGGTTCCCCGTCTCGAAGCGTCCGCCTACCGGGCGCGTCTCTGGGCCACGCGCCGCGATCTGTGGGTGGACCGCCTGGCCTCGGCCTGGCTGATCCGTCGCCGCATCGACCCGGATGCGCGCTTCCTCTGGCTGGCGCATCCCGCCGACTGCCCGTCGGAGGCGCTCGGCTTCGATTTCGACGGCGCCGCCTTCACCCACGTCGGCGAGCGGGTCAGCTTCGAGACCCTGCTGGCCAGCTTCGGCCTGGAACACGACGCGGCCCTCGCGCGCATCGCCGCCATCGTGCACAGCCTCGACGTGGGCGGCGCCGCGCCCGAGGCGGCGGGCTTCGAGGCGCTGCTGAAAGGGCTGAAGGCGCGCATCGACAATGACGATCAACTGCTGGAAGAGGGCGGCCGCCTGCTGGACGACCTGCATCGCGCATTTACAGACTCTCAAGGAACCTGACATGAA
>JBBIIR010000320.1:0-3166 GCA_037446455.1 Hydrogenophilales bacterium
CGGTCAACCGAGGAATCAAGGTTGACCGCTATTCTGTCTTCGTAAAGCCGCATGCTTGCTGAAGTTCGTGCCTTCGATCCCGTTCACCATCTGGGTGAGCCCGCTACACGCCCGCTTTCGTGTCTGTGCGGGCGCCTGGCTTTGTCGCGCCTCCTTGCGGGGAACGACCCCGCCGCGTCGTCGCTTCGCGCCAGCCACCCGCGCAGCCACGCCTGCGGACGTGTTCAACCGAGGAATCAAGGTTGAAACCAACGCCCCCTTCAGCGTCCCCTCCGAGGCGGGTGCCGACAGACGTTGGCTGAAGAAGCTGACGTTCACGAACGGCAGATGTGGGAAATTTTGACAGCCCATTCAGGCCGAACAGCGGTAGTTCACCCCAAGCAGGCCAGCAACCGACCCTTTGATACCAGGATCAAACCGCCTGGATGTCCGCCAGGCGCAACGCCGGCGCCACCTTCGCCCAGTCTCCCAGTTCCTCCTCCAGCATGGCCTGGGTGAGCGGGTTGTCGCGCAGCCAGGCGGCGGGCAGGCGCAGGCGGCAGGCGCCGTCGGCGCAGGCGAGGCCGATGTCGGGCGGCGGCGCGTCGGCGCGGCTGGTGTTGAAGAGCAGGGCCAGGCGCAGGCAGAGAACGAGTGGCCAGGCCGCATCGGCGGCTGGCAGAGCGAGCTTGTCGAGGCCGCCCCGACTGGCCCGCACCAGCGCCGCCAGGCGGACCTGGTCGCGGCGGGAGAAGCCCGGCATGTCGGCATTTTCGAGAATGTAGGCGGCGTGCTTGTGCTGGCCGGAATGGGCGATGGAGATGCCGATCTCGTGCAGGCGCGCGGCCCAGGCCAGGCGGCGCGCGGCCTCCGCCGGCTCCTCGCCGGCGGGCGCCGGCGCGGCGGCGAACAGATGCGCGGCCAGCGCCTCGACGCGCCCGGCCTGCTGGGTGTCGACGCCATAGCGGCGTTGCAACTGGCTGACGGTGACGTCGCGCATGTCGTGGTCGTGCACGCGCCCCAGCAGGTCCCAGAGGATGCCCTCGCGCATGGCGCCCTGCGCGGCGGTCATGGTCTCGATGCCGAGTTCCATGAACAGGGCGTACATGATGCCGAGGCCGCCCGCCAGCACCGGCCGGCGGTCCGGCTTCAGGCCGGGGATGTCGAGCGCCTCGGCGGAGCCCGCCTTGACCAGCCGCTCGCGCAGCCACTTCAGGCCATCCAGGGTGAGGGCGCCGTCGGAAAAGCCGTTCAGGCGGCAGATTTCCCCCAGGGCCTTGGCCGTGCCCGAGGAGCCCACCGCCTCCTTCCAGGCGCCCGCGCCGAACTGGCCGGCGGTGACGTGGCGGATCTCGATGCGCGCGGCGGTTTCGGCGGCGCGCAGGGCGGCCTTGTCGACGCGGCCGCCGGGGAAGAAGCGCAGCGAATAGACGACGCAGCCCATGCGCAGGCTTTCCCGCTCGCGCGGCTCGTAGCCGACGCCGCGTATGCATTCGGTGGAGCCGCCGCCGATGTCCACCACCAGGCGCGGCCTGCGCGACAACGGCAGGCTGTGCGCCACGCCCAGGTAGATGAGGCGCGCCTCCTCGCGGCCGGCGACGATGTCGATGTCGAAGCCCAGGGCCTGGCGCGCCTTGTCGAGGAATTCGGCCGAGTTTTTCGCCACGCGCAGGGCGGAAGTGCCCACCGCGCGCACGGCGCCCGGTGGCATGCCGCGCAGGCGCTCGCCGAAGCGCGCCAGGCAGTTCAGGGCGCGGCGCTGGGAAGCGCCGTCCAGCGCCTTGCGCGCGGTCAGGCCGCTGGCCAGGCGCACCGGCTCCTTGATGGCGTCGAGGTAGAACAGCTGTTCGCCTTCCACGCGGCCCACCTGCAGGTGAAAGGAGTTGGAACCGAGATCGACGGCGGCGAGGGTGGGATAGGACTGCATGGCGGGCGGGCGGCGCGGAGCGGTGGCGGGATTGTACCGCCGGCCCGCGCACGCACGCTCACAGCCAGCCTTCCGCCTCGCGCAGGCGCTCGCCGACGCTGACCGGGGTGAAGTCGCGGCAATGCGCCAGCAGGACGGTGCGCGGTTCCTGGTAGCGCTCCAGCAGATCGACGAAGCGCAGCGCGGTGGCGTGCGCGTCGCCGGCACGCAGGCGGCCCATCTCGTCCAGCGCGAAGGTATGTTCCGTCAGATACAGGCAGTCCTCGGGGTGCGACAGCACGGTGTCGAACACCTCCGCAAGCCGCTCCAGTTCCAGCGCCTGGGTGACCTCGGCGAGGCGCCGCAGGATTTCCTCCAGCGCCTCCCGCGCCGCCGCCTCGCGTCGCGCGTCGGCGTCGCGCAGACGCGCCATCGCCAGGTCCTTCTCGCGCAGCAGGCGGGCGCGCTCCTCGCGCAGCCGTTCGACGCCCGCCGCCAGACGTTCCAGGAAGCGGTCGAACAGGGTCCACAACAGGGCGCGTCGCGCCCCGGCCTCATCCTCGGCCGGCCCGGACAGGCGATGGTCGGTGAACCACATCAGGGTTTGCGGCACCTCGCGGCGCAGCGCGCCGCCGCTCATGTCGACGCCCAGCACGGTCTTTTCCATGCGCCGCATGGACAACAGCGCGAAGACCTCGCGCCGGTCGCCGGCGGCAACGTAGTCGCGCAGCGCCGGACTGCCGCACAGGGCGCGGCGGATGTCCTCGGGCGAGGCGAACAGGGCGCGCACGGCCGGCTCGCCGGTGTAACGCGCCGGACTCAGTTCGAGCGGGCCGGGAATGCCCTCGGCAACGCGGCGCGCCTGCGCCAGGGCGGCGGCGATGGCGGCGCGGTAACGCCGGGGCCAGCCGCTCGCCCGCGGCAGGCGCGGCTCGACGCGCGCCGCGGCGCGTTGCAGGGCGACATCCAGATCGGGGTCGGCGCTATCGTCGCGAACCAGGCGCAACAGACGGGCAAAGGGGTTCATCCTTGATTCCTCGGTTGAACACGTCCGAAGGCGCGGCGGTGCGGGTGTCTGGCGCGAAGCGACGACGCCGCGGGGTCGTTCCCCGCAAGGAGGCGCGACCAGCCCGCAGGGCGCAGGACAGCGCGTAGCGCTGGTCCCGAGCGCAGCGAGGGATGGGCCGAAGGGCCACACAAAGCCAGGCGCCCGCACAGACGCGAAAGCGGGCGTGTAGCGGGCTCACCCAAATGGTGAACCGCGTCGAAGGCGCAAACGTC
>JBBIIR010000321.1:0-3156 GCA_037446455.1 Hydrogenophilales bacterium
GCGAAGGCGCGAGAAATCGTGTCCGACCCCGTTGCTGCGCAGGCCAGCCTCTCCGCCAACCTACACACGGCGCGGGCAGTGGGGGCCTTCGAGCGGCGGCTGGCCCAGTACGCCAAGGTGGACCTGCTGATCATTGACGACTTCGGCCTCAAGCCCCTAAGGAGCCCGGCGGACGAAGACCTGCACGACCTGATCGCGGAAC
Organism: Hydrogenophilales bacterium; assembly: GCA_037446455.1. Classification (GTDB taxonomy): domain Bacteria; phylum Pseudomonadota; class Gammaproteobacteria; order Burkholderiales; family Thiobacillaceae; genus PFJX01. The sequence continues at coordinate 203 of JBBIIR010000321.1, forward strand.
GCTATGAGCAGAAGGCGACCCTCGTCACCAGCAACCTGGACTTCAGCGAATGGGACACGGCCTTCCCGGAGAACCGGATCCTCGCCGCCACCACCCTGGACCGGCTCCGTCACAACGCCTACTGCCTGACCCTGGAGGGCGAGAGCTACCGCGCCCCGAAAAGGGGACCGGAATCAGCAAAACTTCAGGTTGAAAAGGACTCGAAAAACCCCCATTCTTGACCCCCGCCGAGGTGTCCGAAACCCCCTCTTCTGCTGGCGCCTAAATGCCGATCATCGGTGGCGCCTTTATGGCGATCATTGACAAGTAGCAAGGAGTCCATCATGGGGCTTGCAGAACGCTTGTATGAACTGGTCCGCGCCATGCCCGCCGATAAAGCGGCAGAGGTGCTCGACTTCGCCGAGTATGTGCAGGAGCGCGGCACGCTGGTCACCCGCGCCCGCCGCGACATCGACTTCAGCGTTTTCGACCAAGTGAAGGCCACCTACGACGGCAACTTTAACCGCGAAGAACTGTACGACCGTGCCTGTCTTCGTTGATACCAATATTGCAGCCTATGCCTTCGGCGAGGACGCGGCGCAAAAAACCAAAGCCAGGGCGCTATTGGCCGAGCACCCAACCATCAGCACCCAGGTCGTCAACGAGTTCCTGAGCGTCTGCCGGGTAAAGCTGAAGATCGACGTGGCTACCCGCCACCGTCTGGCCCAGGAAATGATGGCTGGATGCGACGTAGTCACCGTGAACCCAGCCGTGGTCGAGAAAGCCATGGCCATCGAGGCGCAGCATGGCTTGAACTACTGGGATTGCCTGATTATCGCCGCCGCCCTCCTGGGCGGGTGCGACATCCTCTATTCCGAGGACATGCAGGATGGGCAGGTGTTCGAGGGGCGGCTGACGGTGGTCAATCCATTTCTTCAGAGCTGAATCCAGGTGCTTGCCCCACTGAGCCCTCTTAGGGGAGAAACCGGGGTCTGTCCCCAATGCCGTCGTCCGTTTACCGTCCGTTTACCGTGCGTTTACGCGCGCCTACGAAGCCAAGCTGAGCGTCAGCCCAAGCTTGAGCAAGGGTTATCACGTTGCACTTCAAGATTTGAAAATTCCGGTCGGGTCTGTGGTGTATGCGGGCAGCGAGTCTTACCAGATGACGTCGGATGCCCATGTCACCGGCCTGGCCGGGGCTTTGCTAGAGGTTTCCTGCAATGCCCTCCAATGAAATCGCCCTCTCCGTCCGCAACCTGCAAACGCTTGCCGAATCCAGCCAGCACAATCCTACAGACGCGCCCGCCGGCGCGCTTCATCTATACTTGAGCGACCTGACGCACGGGAGCCGGGCATGGGCGCGCCGCAACAATCCCCCCTATTCAGCATCGAAGACTTCATGGCCTGGGAGGCCGAACAGGCCGAACGCCACGAATACCTGAACGGCGAAGTGTTCGCCATGACCGGCGCGCGCGACGCCCACAACACCATTGCGCTCAATGTGGCAAGCCAATTGCGCGCGGCCTTGCGCGGCACCCCCTGCCGGGCCTTCATCGCCGACATGAAGCTGCGCGTGGATGCCGCCGACGCCGTGTTCTACCCCGATCTGATGGTCACCTGCGACCCGCGTGATCGCGGTGCCGAAGCGGACACCGCCAAACACCACCCCATCCTGCTGGTGGAAGTGCTCTCCGACTCCACCGCGGCCTACGACCGCGGCCTCAAATTCGAACGCTATCGCCTCATCGAAAGCCTGCGCGAGGTACTCCTCATCGAGCAGGACCGCCGCCATATCGACCTGTTCCGCCGCGAAGCGGACGGGCGCTGGGTGCTGGAATCCTTCGGCCCGGAAGGCGGCCTCGCGCTCGCCAGCCTGGACCTGACCCTGACCCTGGCCGCCATCTACGAAGACGTCGAGTTTCCCGCCCCCTGATGCCCGCACACCCCAGGAGAGCCCGCGTCGGTTGGGGCGAGGCACGAACACCAACCATCACGGCGCGCCAATGAGGAATCGTGTCTGACCCCGTTTCCCCCCGTTTCCCCCGGAGGCGGGCGATCGCTGTCCCTTGACAAGAACAAGTACGCACCAATAATGTAGTTCTTAACACTACAAATAAGGATTTTTCATGAAAACGGTTACCGCGGCAGAGGCCAACCGCCAGTTTTCACGGGTGTTACGTGATATCGGCCAAGGCGAGGTATTCACCGTGCTGTCGAGGGGGAAAGCTGTTGCAACCATCGCGCCCGCCAAGCCCGTGGATGTGCGCCGCCGTGGGGCACAAGCGGCGTTGGTAGAGCGCTTGCGCAAGCGGGAGGCAAGCGGCGAGCGCAACTGGACGCGCGACGAGCTCTACGAAGGTCCTGATTAGCCATCAAACTCAGCGATCCCCAAGAACCGTCATTCCGGGGCTGCCCGTCAGGGCAGAACCCGGAATCCAGAGGTTTTATGGACGTTTTTTCTGGATCCCGGGCTCCGCTTCGCGGCCCCGATTGACGTGCTGAACTTTGTGGCTAATCAAGACGAAGGTTGACAATGAGAGTCGCCCTCGACACCAACGTGATGGCCTATGCGGAAGGCATTGGAGACGAAACCCGTTGCACCGCCGCAATCACGCTGATCGAGCAATTACCCGTGGAACTTGTGGTGCTTCCAGCCCAAACGCTGGGCGAGCTGTACCGAGTTCTCACCGGAAAAGCCAAGCGTGAAGCCCCCGAGGTACGCGAAGTCATTCTTGGCTGGGCCGATAGCTTCGAGGTCGCAGATTCTTCATGGACCGCCTTTCAATCTGCGCTGGACCTGGCAGCCGATCATGGATTGCAGATATGGGATGCGCTGATATTGTCCATCGCGGCAAAAAACCATTGCCGCTTGCTGTTGAGCGAAGATGTGCAGAATGGCTTTACCTGGGGAGGCGTCACGGTCGTCAACCCGTTCGCCACACCACGCTCACGGTTGATCTCAAGCATTCTCACTG
>JBBIIR010000322.1:0-3155 GCA_037446455.1 Hydrogenophilales bacterium
CTGGCATTCGGCGGCGGCCTCCAGGATGGCGCGGATCTGCATGGAATAGATTTCCGGCGAAGTCAACCCTAAGCGCACGCCGCGATGGCCCAGCATGGGGTTGACCTCGAACAGCGCGCGCACCTTCTTCAGCATGGCCTCCTTCTTCTGCACGACCTGGTCCACCAGCACCGGGTCGATGCCGCGCTGCACCTGGACCTGGGGCTGCGAGCCGCGGCCGCGGGCCATGAAGTCGACGGTGTCGGCGAGCACCTGGATGCCGCGCGCGGTGTCGCGCAGATGGCGCAACTCCTCGATCTCGTCCACCAGCTGCTCGGCGCTGGGCAGGAATTCGTGGATGGGCGGATCCAGCAGGCGCACGGTCACCGGGCGCGGCGCCATGACCTTGAAGATCTCCTTGAAGTCGCCGCGCTGAATGGGCAGCAGCTTGTCGAGGGCGGCCTGGCGGTCTTCCAGGTTCTCGGCGACGATCATTTCGACCACGATGGGCAGCCGGTCGGTGGCGTTGAACATGCGTTCGGTGCGGCACAGGCCGATGCCCATGGCGCCGTACTTCAGCGCCCGCGCGGCGTCCACCGGGGTGTCGGCGTTGGCGCGCACCTGCAGGCGGGCGGCCTCGTCGGCCCAGGCCAGCAGGGTCACCAGTTCCTGGCTGAATTCGGCCTCGGTGGTGGGCACCTCGCCGAGATACACCTTGCCGGAGGAGCCGTCGATGGTGATCACGTCACCTTCCCGGAAGACGCTGTCGCCGACGATGGCCTGGCGCATCTTCACGTCCACGTGGATGCCCTCGGCGCCGGCGACGCAGGGCTTGCCCATGCCGCGCGCGACCACCGCCGCGTGGCTGGTCTTGCCGCCGCGACTGGTGAGAATGCCTTGCGAGGCGAAGAAGCCGTGGATGTCCTCGGGCTTGGTCTCCTCGCGCACCAGGATCACCTTCTCGCCGGCGCGGCCCAGCTTCTCGGCGCGGTCGGCGTCGAACACGGCGATGCCGGAGGCGGCGCCCGGCGAGGCGGGCAGGCCCTTGGCCACCGACGTGGCTTTCGCCTTGGGGTCCAGATGCGGGAACAACAACTGTTCCAGCATTTCGGGCTGAATGCGCATGAGCGCCTGCTTCTTGTCGATCAGGCCCTCGCGCACCATGTCCACCGAGGTGCGCACCAGGGCGTGCGCGTTCATCTTGCCGTTGCGCGTCTGCAGGCAGTAGAGCACGCCTTTCTCGATGGTGTATTCGTAGTCCTGCACCTCCTTGTAGTGCGACTCCAGGCGGTCGCGCAGCCCCACCAGCTGCCGGTAGAGATCGGGCATCTCCTCGGCCAGGGCGGCCACCGGCTTCGGCGTGCGGATGCCGGCGACGACGTCCTCGCCCTGGGCATTGGTGAGGTATTCGCCGAACATGACGTTCTCGCCGGTGCCCGGATCGCGGGTGAAGCCGACGCCGGTGGCGGAGTCGTCGCCCATGTTGCCGAACACCATGGCCACCACGTTGACCGCGGTGCCGTTGGCCATGGCCGGGGTGATCTTGAACTCGCGGCGGTAGTCCACCGCGCGCTTGCCGCCCCAGGAGTTGAACACCGCCTTGATGGCGATCTCCAGTTGTTCATAGGGGTCGGCCGGGAAGGGCTTGCCGGTGTGGTGGTGCACCACTTCCAGGAAGCGTTCGGCGATCTCGGCCAGGTTCTGGGCGGTGAGCGCCAGGTCGTGCTTGACCCCGGCCTTGTCCTTGACCAGTTCGAACTCGGCGTCGAAACGCTCCTCGGGCACGCCCAGGGCCACCTTGCCGAAGAGCTGGATGAAGCGGCGATAGGCGTCGTAGCCGAAGCGCTCGTTGCCGGTCTGCGCGATCAGCCCATGCAGGGTCTCGGCATTGAGGCCGAGGTTGAGGATGGTGTCCATCATGCCCGGCATGGACATGGCCGAACCGGAACGCACCGACACCAGCAGCGGCTTGTCGCCGCCGCCGAACTTCTTGCCGCTGGCGGCCTCCACCTTGGCCAGTTGTTCCCGCACCTCTTTCATCACGCCCTCGGGCAGGTGGTGGTGAGGGTGGTCGAGATAGGCCAGGCAGGCCTCGGTGCTGATGACGAAGCCCGGCGGCACGTTGAGGCCGATCTGGGTCATCTCGCACAGGTTGGCGCCCTTGCCGCCGAGCAGATGCTTGTTCTTGCCGTCGCCTTCGGAAAAGGCATAGACCCATTTCGTTTGCATTGTGGCCTCCTTCGTGTCGAATCCGGCATTCTAGTGGATCGCGGCGAGCTTGGCGGAGGCAAGGCGTGATCGGGGTGCGATTCAAACTGATGTGGGGTGGACATCAAGCGGTTTGTTTCAAATCTGATGCCCAATAGTCGATCCAGCGGTGGTTTGCGCGATTCAGTCGTAGAGCCAGCATGTGTTCGGCGTTTGCTGAGCGCCACCATGCTCCAGGGAGCTTCAACCTTGATTCCTCGGTTGACCGCTCATTGATCTTCGAAAATCCGCATGGTTGCTGACGTTTGCGCCTTCGACGCGGTTCACCATTTGGGTAAGCCCGCTACACGCCCGCTTTCGCGTCTGTGCGGGCGCCTGGCTTTGTGTGGCCCTTCGGCCCATCCCTCGCTGCGCTCGGGACCAGCGCTACGCGCTGTCCTGCGCCCTGCGGGCTGGTCGCGCCTCCTTGCGGGGAACGACCCCGCGGCGGCGTCGCTTCGCCCCAGACCCCCGCACAGCCGCGCCTTCGGACGTGTTCAACCGAGGAATCAAGGTTCAAGCGCTTTTGTACGATATAGCGGTGAGCGCTTTCAATCTCCCCCGACCCAATGGGCAGGCCCTGCGCCAGCGCACTTTGATAGTCGAGCTGATCCAGGCGTTGACTTGAATATCGGTGGCACTGCCGCACGGGGGCGTCGCTGTCGGCAATGTCTGGCGGTTCAAGATGGGGCTGCAGGGCTTGCAGCACTTGGTTTGCCTGCTGTGTTTTGAGTCGCTGTTTTTGCGCATCCTGTTGGGGGGGCTCCAAGATTAACTCCACATCAGTTTGAATCGCACCCGTGCGCACCGGGAATGCCCGATGGATGCGGGTTTGACGCTATCCTTACGCGGTTTCTTCAACGAGCATCGCCATGACTCCCCAGCAACTGGTCCAGGACGTCGAACATCTTTTCAGCCTGCCGGACGTG
>JBBIIR010000323.1:0-3102 GCA_037446455.1 Hydrogenophilales bacterium
CATGCCCGTTTCCCTCACCCCCAGCCCCTCTCCCGCCCGCGGGAGAGGGGAGCTTCGAGAAGTCGCCGTGCGACTTTCACGCTATATCACGACGCTTTCAGGGCTTTTTTAACCCGGCCTCGCAGCCAAAATCTAGAAGGGAAGGACGTTGCTGCTTTCGGTATGATTCTAGAATGACCGCGCTATCCCTGATTCCCCAAAAAGTTCGAGAGACCTTCGAGATCCATGAATGGAAGCATGCCTGCGCGATCCTGGCGACGGACTTCCCGGATGAGTGGAGAGACATACTCGACCTTTTGCGGGATTTTCGACTCTGCAAGAGTTGGATTACCGACCCTGGCGGCAACAAATCCAAGGTGGCAAAGTTCGTTGACCAGTACCTTGGCGCGAAAGGCTGGGTGGAAAAGCAGTTCGATACGAGCGTCCAAGTCGATCAATCCATCATGGTGTCGCCGACACATGATGTTGACTGCTACAAGAACCGGGTCGCCCTCGAAGTGGAATGGAACAACAAGGACCCCTTCTATGACCGTGACCTGAACAACTTCCGGTTGTTGTTTGATCTCAGGGCAATTAGCGTCGGCATCATCTTTACGCGCTGCGACCATTTACAGAGCATCTTCAACAACCTCGGGCGAGGTTCATCCTATGGCGCGTCCACCACTCACATGAGCAAACTGCTCCCGCGCATCGAGGGTGGTGGAGGAGCCGGCTGTCCTCTGCTTGTGATTGGGATTTCGGAGAAGGTATACGATGAAGGCTGCTGATGACTTTCTCGCTGCCGTGCATGGTAGCTATGGGACCATTCTCGCCGATCCGCCTTGGCAATTTCAGAACCGCACCGGCAAGATGGCGCCTGAGCATAAGCGGCTGAACCGTTACGACACCCTGACCCTAGACGATATTAAAGCGATCCCCGTGGCCAAGGTGGCGGCCGAGCCCGCGCATTTGTATCTGTGGGTTCCGAACGCGTTACTGCCAGAAGGCCTGGACGTCATGCGAGCCTGGGGCTTCGACTACAAAACCAACCTTGTATGGCACAAGACCCGCAAGGATGGGGGGCCGGATGGCCGAGGCGTCGGCTTCTATTTCAGGAACACCACCGAACTGATTTTATTTGGTGTCCGCGGAAAGAATTCCCGGACGCTCCCCCCAGGCAGACGGCAGGTCAACATCATCAAGAGCATGAAACGGGAGCATTCCCGCAAGCCGGACGAACTATACGAACTCATCGAGTCCTGCAGTTCCGGTCCCTACCTTGAGCTATTCGCTCGCGGTACCCGTCCAGGTTGGACCGGCTGGGGCAACCAAGCGGACAACTACACACCTACTTGGCCTACCTACGTGAATCACAGCCAAGCCACCCTATTGCAACCGCAGGCGGAATATTCCTGTGATATCGAGGACCGGCTTGCACAAAGCGGTGTCAATTAACCTTGATTCCTCGGTTGACCGCTCATTGATCTTCGAACATCCGCATGGTTGCCGACGTTTGCGCCTTCGACGCGGTTCACCATTTGGGTGAGCCCGCTACACGCCCGCTTTCGCGTCTGTGCGGGCGCCTGGCTTTGTCCGAAACCCTGCCATGCACACCCGCAACCTCGGCCACCCGCGCAGCCGACAAATCTCCTTCAGGCCTTCGCCGCCAGCAGGCTGAGCAGAAAAGCCTGCGCCTCGAAGGCGCGGCCACGCCGGGCGCGCTTGCGGTAGCCGCCGTCCGGCTGCATGTCCCAGGCCTTGCTGTTGTCTTTCAGGTAGGGCTTGATGCCCTCGTTGATGACGCGTTTCTTCAGCTTCGCGTCGAGCACCGGGAAGCCGGTTTCGATGCGGCGGAAGAAGTTGCGGTCCATCCAGTCGGCGCTGGCCAGATAGACGTCCTCGGCGCCGCCGTTCCAGAAGTAGAAGATGCGGTGGTGTTCCAGAAAGCGGCCGAGGATGGAACGCACGCGGATGTTCTCGGAGACGCCTGGAATTCCGGGGCGCAGGGCGCAGACGGCGCGCACGACGAGGTCGATCTGCACGCCGGCCCGCGAGGCCTCGTAGAGCGCGGCGATGACGCGCGGTTCGAGCAGGGCGTTCATCTTGGCGACGATGAAGGCCTTCTCGCCGTTGCGGGCCTTCTCGGTTTCGTTGCGGATGGCCTGCATGATGCGGGCGTGCATGGTGAACGGCGACTGCCACAGGTAGGTGTGCTCGCCGGCGTCGCCGAGGCCGGTGATCTGCTGAAAGACGTCGTTGACGTCCTGGCACAGTTCGGGGTTGCAGGTGAGCAGGCCGAAGTCGGTGTAGAGCCGCGAGGTGCGGGCGTGGTAGTTGCCCGTTCCGAGATGGCAATACCTCTTGAGTTTTCCATTTTCGCGGCGCACCACCATGGCCATCTTCGCGTGCGTCTTGTGGCCGACCACGCCGTACACGACATGGGCGCCGGCCGCCTCCAGCTTCTCCGCCCAGTTGATGTTGGCCTCCTCGTCGAAGCGGGCCAGCAGTTCCACCACGGCGGTGACCTCCTTGCCGCGCTGGGCGGCGGCGATGAGGTGGCGCATGAGCTCCGAGTCGGTGCCGGTGCGGTAGACGGTCTGCTTGATGGCCAGCACGTTGGGGTCCTCGGCCGCCTCGCGGATGAAGTCGATGACCGGCTGGAACGACTGGAACGGGTGGTGCAGCAGGATGTCGGAGGCCGAGACGGCCTTGAACAGGTCCGGCTGCTTGCCGAGCTGGGCGGGCAGGCCCGGGGTGAAGGGCGGGAACTTGAGATCCGGGCGCTCCACCCTGTCCGGCACGTTCATCAGCCGCACCAGGTTGACCGGGCCGCGCACCTGATAGAGGTCGGCGCGGGTGAGCTGGAACTGGCGCAGCAGGAATTCCTTCATCTCCTCGGAACAGTTGTCGGCCACCTCCAGGCGCACGCCGTCGCCGAAATGGCGGTGCGGCAGCTCGCCCTGCAGCAGCTCGCGCAGGTTCTTGTTCTCCTCATCGTCGATGAACAGGTCGGAATTGCGGGTGACGCGGAACTGGTAGCAGCCCTGCACTTCCATGCCGGCGAAGAGGGCGCCGACGTGGGCGTGCAGGATCGAGGACAGGAAGACGAAGCCGTATTCGCAG
>JBBIIR010000324.1:0-3102 GCA_037446455.1 Hydrogenophilales bacterium
GGCGCAGGGCGGCGTTCAGCACGAACTCGCGCTGCGGCCGGTGCATGGCCTGCGCCGGCTGATAGGCCAACACGCGGCGCCAGCCGCGGCGCTGGAACTCGCCGCGCAATTCGGCGGGGGTCAGGCGCAGGGGCAGGAAATCATGCCGCGGCGGCAGCGCCACGCCCTCCACCCGGCCCGCCACGTAAACCTCGCCGGCTGCGCCCAGGGACGCGGCCGGCGGCATGCCCGAGGCCGCCGCCAGCCGCGCTTCTTCGGCGGGGTCGACCGGCCAGACTTCGGTGACGTGCAGGACGCCGGGCATGAAGCCCTCGCCGTCGCGCAGGCAGACGGTCTGCCCCGGACTTAGGCCGCGCGCGGCCTGCTCCGGCACCGCGAGCATCACCGGCAGGGGCCAGAAACGACCGTCGGGCAGGTGCAGGCCGGACAGCACCGCGCTCATCTCGGCACGTCCCAGGTAGCCGGTGAGCGGCGACAGCGCGCCCGTCAGCAGCAACTCCAGCTGGCAGATCTGCCGCCAGTCCAGATCCAGCGAGGCCAGCTCGCGCGCTTCGGCGCGGATGGCGGCGGCGCGCTCGGCGTCGGCGAGCAGGGGCAGCAGGGTGCCGCCGTAGGGAGGAATCAGGGTGTGCTGCATGCGCGGGTACTCAGGGATAGGCTTCGAAGAAGGCCCGCACGAATTCGCCGATGCGCGCCTCCGGCAGGACGTTGATGCCGGCCGCCGCCTTGCGCCCGCCACCGGTTTCGAAGCGCCTGCACAAGGCATCGGCGCCGGTTTTGTTGACCAGGGGGGCGCGCACGCTGACCACGTAATGCCCGCGCGGCGAACGCGTCAGCAGGGCGTGGGCGCGCTGCGGATGGGCCGTCGCCAGGTCGTTGGCGTACACCCCGGACACCCGCCGCGCCCAGGCCGCGTCGGGCAGCAGGTAGACGGCGCCGGACGGCCGCGCTTCCATGGCCTGCACTGCGCGGGCCTGCGCCATGTCGAGCAGGTAGCCGGTGCTCAGGGTATGGAATTCCGCCGCCTCGTGCATGAAGGCGAAGGGATCGGCGTAGGCATGCAGGGCGCGGTACAGGTCGGCGGGATGGAAGTGCAGATCCTCCAGGCTGTCGCCGTAGCCGTTGTAGTTGAGACACTCGCCCAGTTCGCGCAGCGATTCCAGTTGCGCGCGGGGCAGGTCAAGAGGCTCGGCGGCCCGGCGCGCGGCGCCGTGCAGGTTGTCGCCGAAGGCGGCGACCACCGCCCAGGGCCGATGGGCGCCGCCCAGGTGGCGGTCCACCAGCAGACTGGTGCAGATCTCCGCAGAGGTATCGATGCTGGCCTGGAAATTCGCATGCACGGGCAGTTCACCGGACTCGTGATGATCGAACCAGCGCACCCGCGCGCCCTTCTCCAAAGCCGCCGCCAGGGCCGCCGCGTTCTTTTCCACGGCGATGTCCAGGACCAGGATCTCGTCACCTGCGCGTGCGTCGACGCGGGCGAGCAGGCCGATGTCGCGCTTGACGCCGGTGACCAGGGTGGCCGCCTCCGATTGCGCCAGGCGCATTTGGTGCAAGGCGCAGAGGCCGTCGGCGTCGCCGTTGAAAACGTCGTAGTTCATGGCTTTTCTTGTGTGATGAGTGCGGGATCGGACCTCACCAGAAGCTCCAGGCGCCGGTGTGGAGCACCCAGATTCCCAGCAGCAGGTTGGTGGTGGCGTGCGCCACGATGGGTGGCCACAGGTTGCCGCTGGCCCGGTAAAGCCAGCCATAGGCGAGACCGGCGAGGATGCCGGCGAACCACAGGGTATGTTCCAGGCCGAACAGCACGCTGGAAATCAGCAGGGCGCGCAGGGAGATGCGCGCCGGCTCGAGGGCGGGAAAATCCGCCTGGTCGATCCAGCGCAACAGGAAGGAGCGCCAGAACAGCTCTTCCATGAGGGGCACCACCAGGGCCGCCCCGGCCAGGCGCAACAGGGCCAGATCCCAGCGCACGGCGCCGTCGTCGCGCGGGTCGAAGCCCGCTCCACCACCCAGGCTGAGCCAGCCGATGTCCAGGTTGATCCACAGCACGAACACCGCGATGCCGACCAGCGGCGCCACCAGGACGGCCCAGCGCGGATCCGGACGCGCCAGCAGTTCGCGGTACTCGGCGCGGTAGTGCCAGAGCACGAGGGCCACCGCGCCCACCTTGACCGCATAGATCCAGCGCGCGTCCAGCTCCGGCCAGTTCGAGGCCGCCAGGCCCTCCACGACCAGGAAGGCCATGTAGACGGCGAAGGGCAACACCCGCGCGAGGACGCGGGGCTCGGTCAGGAAGGCAAGTGCCATACGCGAGGAAACAGCCTCTGCCAGCGCGCATCGCGGCGAGGCCCGACGGCCCCGCGACGCGCCCCGACAGGGGTTTACTTGGCGGCCTGGGGATCATTCCCTCCGGCGGCGGCCGGAGCGGGCGCGGCGGAGGCCTCGGCGGGCTTGGCCGGTTCCTTGCCGGCATCGGCATAGGCGCCCAGATACTCGATCTTGGCCTGTTCCTTCAGCTTCTTCAGTTCGGCCTCGGCGGCTTCGCGCTTGCTGGCGTTCAGCAGGAAGCGCTCGATCACCGGCCTGGCCTGTTCCTGCGTCATCGGCTGGGTCTGGGAACCGGCCACGAAGAGGATGGTGAGGCTGCCGGCTGAGGCCATGGTCATGGCCTGGCCATCCTTCAACTGGTGCAGGCGCGGCAGGATCTCCAGCGGCAGTTGCTCGGCCGCCTTGGTGGATTGGCCGACGCGGGCCGGGATGGACTCGGCCTTCAGCCAGGCGACGAAGTCGTTGAGGTTCTTGCTTTGCGCCAGTTGTGCCTTGACCGCTTCCAGCTTGTCCGGCCCCGCTTGCACGTTGATTTCCTGCAGGCGGTAGATACGGCGCTCCGCGAACAATTCGGGATGCTTGGCGAAATAGTCGGCGATCGCGGCATCGTCCGGCTTGGCGGTCGCGGCGGTCGCTTTCTGCAAGTAGGCCTGGGCCAGGATCTGGCGGCGGGCCGACTCCAGCGACAAGGACACCTCGGCATCGGCGTCCAGCTTTTCCTCGATTGCCCGGCGCACCAGGATGCGCTGGTCCACCAGGGACTTCAGCAGT
>JBBIIR010000325.1:0-3101 GCA_037446455.1 Hydrogenophilales bacterium
CACGGCCTGCATCGCCTGCCACGGCAGCGAAAGCTACCCCGGCATCTTCTATACGCTGCAACTCGGCGGCCGCAACGCCGACAAGCTGGAAATCAAGACCATGAAGTACAAGACCGGCAAGATCCTTCATCCCATGATGAACATGGCGGTGGCCTTCTTCGACGAGAAGGAAATCCGCGACATCTCCGCCTACTACCAGTCCCTCGGCAAACCCGCCTTCACCTCGCCGCTGATCAAGATCAAGACTGATGCGGACGACGAGAAGGCCGTCGCGCCGGTGTTCATGCCTTACGGCTACGCCCCGGCCCCCGCCAAGTAATAACGCGGAGCCGGCTCCACGCCGGCACCTGTTTCCTGGCGCCCGCCACCGCTAACACCAGCCCTGATCCGCCAACTACGCGTCGATCAGGACACGGGAAAAGGCTTCGTTCTGATTCATCCCTGATTACCGGTTGTTTTCATGATGAAGGCAGACAAGCGGTCTGCCTCAAGCCGCCAGCGGTAAAGCCAACCGGATATCGATTCCTTCATACGGCACAAACACGCTCTCGTCGTCCGCGCGTTCCACAAGCCCGAGTTCCTCCAGCTTGACCACATCGGTGTGGACATTGGAATAATTCCGGCCAGCCGCCTTGGCCAAGGCATTCACGTTACACGGCCCCACCCTGCGCAGGGTTTCGAGGAGGTCGATGCGGGCAGGCGTCAGCAGCGAGAACAAGGTGCGCGCGGACTCGAAGGAGAGGTGGAAATCAGGCTCCTGTCCGGCGGCGATCTGCTTCCTCGCGACGTTGAAAACGCTGCCTTTCTTACCCAGTTCTATGATGGCCTTCATGTGCCGCTCCAGTTCATGACATCTCGTTCGAAATCGTCCAGCAGGGTTTCGAGCGAGATAAAGAGATAGGGCTCTTCCCTTACCCTGATGTGCCTGTGGTCTCCCTTGCCGCGTTCATTGTCATATCGCACCAGACATTCGCCATCTCTACCAAAGTAAAGGCGGTACTTGAAAACGTGCCGACAGGGCGGCATGGGCGCATCCAGACGCCAGACAACGATTTCCACGATGGAACCGTCATCGCGCACCTCCTTTGTCTTGGCGATCATCCGCGCGGCCATGAATGCATGATAAATCCTTATTGCCTTGAAGCAATAAGTATCGCGGCAAGGATCACCTCTTCCCTCCACGAGGGCCGCTGGCTGGTGGCCGGAAGAGGAGTCCGGCTAGTTCAGGCCCGGCTGCGTTCCTGGTATTCCAGGTGGCAAGAAAAAATGACCCCGGTCAATAACGGAGTCGCACGGATTCAAGCCCGGCGCGGATCGGCCGATATGGGGAAGCCACGACCCGGGGAGACTCCTCATGCATCCGTCCACCGCCGAAGACACCCCCGCAACCTCTTTCCAGGAGCGCCGCAAGCGGCCCGACCTGCGGGCGTTGTTCGAAAAAACCATTCCCCGGCTGGAGCCCTTCTTCAGCAACAGGCAGAACCTCAACGGCAATCCCACTGAATATTGGGCGGCCAAGCTGGTCCGTGATCTGCATCCGGAGCTCAGCGAGCAGGACGCGCATCTGCTGGTGGGCGCCGCCGCCCGCTACTTCCGCGAGCGGATGCCCGCCGTCAGCACCTAGACCGCAGGTAGGTGACGAAGTCGTAGGCCAGCCCCTCGGGGCTGACGCGGCGGTCGCGCGCCGCTTCTTGCCATTGCCCCCGGTCGAAGATCGGGAACCACGCATCCCCTTCGTAATCGGCCTGGATCTCCGTGAGATACAGCCGGTTTGCCCTGGGCAGCACCTGGGCGTAGAGCTCGGCGCCGCCGACGAAGAAGATTTCCGCCTCGCCGGCGCAGGCGGCGATGGCCGCTTCGATGGAACCGGCGCTGATACAGCCCGGCGCCCGGTAGTCCGGGGCGCGCGTGACGATCACCGTGGTGCGGCCCGGCAGCGGCTTGCCGATGGACTCGAAGGTCTTGCGGCCCATGACGATGGCATGGCCCATGGTCAGCGCCTTGAAGTGCTTCAAGTCTTCCGGCAGCCGCCAGGGCAGGCTGTTGCGGCTGCCGATGACGCGGTTGCGCGCCATGGCGGCGATGACCGAGAGGATGGGGGCGGCGGAGTCGGGCATGGGCGTCCAGGCGGGGAAGAAGCAATGCGGCAAGGGTATTGCAGAGCCCGCCGCCATGGGAAGCGGCGGGATGCGCATCAAGCCGCGCGTATCAGTTCGGCCGCGCCTTCACCCGCGTGCCATCGCTAATCTTCTCGTCGGGATGGGCGATGACCCGGTCGCCGGCTTTGAGGCCTTCCAGGATCTGGCTTTGCAGGCCGGTGCGCTGGCCCACCCTGAGCTCGCGCAGGCGGGCGCGGCCCTGCTCCTCCGCGTACAGCGCCCAGTCCTCACCCTGGCGGAACAGGGCGCTGGTGGGCGCCAGCAGCAGGTCGTCGCCTTCCCACAGCACGAAAGCGGCCTCCACCCGGTAGCCGTCGCCCAGGCTGTTCCATTCCGCGGCGGGGGAGACGATGTCCACCAGCACGCGCACGCGCTGTTCCTCCACGCCCAGGGCGGAGACCTTGGTGAAGCCTGCCGGCTCCACCACCCGCACCCGACCTTCCAGGGTGCCGGGGCCGCCCCAGCGGTCCAGCAGCACGCGGGCCCCCGGCCGGATCCGCACGGCGGCGGTGGACAGCACTTCGACCAGCACTTCCAGACTGGCCGGGTTGCCGATCTCGAGCAGGGGCTGGCCGGGCTGCACGACGCCCTCGCTCTCGTGCGGCACGGCCAGCACGCGGCCGGCCACCGGCGCAGTCACCGCCAGGGTGGCCGGCGATCCGGCGCCGGCGGGCGCGGTGGCTTCGGTGAGGGCGGCGCGCGCCGCGGCCACCTCATGGCTGGCCGCCTGCACCCGGTAGTCGGCGGCCTGGCGGCTGGCCTGGGCGGCCTGCAGGCGGCTCCTGGCCTGGTCGACGGCGGCCTGGGAAACGAAGTTGGCCATGCCGAGGGATTCGGCGCGGGCCAGTTCCTGCTCGGCCAGGCGCGCCTCGGCGGCGGCGGCGCGGGCGGTCTCCCGGGCGGCCAGCAGGGCGGCCTGGGCCGCTTCCACCCGCGCCTGGG
>JBBIIR010000326.1:0-3078 GCA_037446455.1 Hydrogenophilales bacterium
TGATGGCTATCACTTCGCGCTCCTCGCGTTGAGTAGTAAGGCCCAGACGCCCGCGGCCACGGTCAGCCCCATGCCGATCCAGGCCACGGCGGGCATCTCCTGCCGCCAGACGATGACGTCAAGGATACCGCTGAATACCACGGTACTGTAGGCGAAGCTGGCGACCACCACGGTATCCCCACGCTTGTAGGCGCGGGTCATCGCCAGTTGGCCGAGGGTGGCGAGGGCGCCTAATGCCAGCAGGAAAGGCAACTCCTCCCGGCGCGGCGCGTGCCAGCCGGTCAGGCTGGCGAGCGCTGCCGAGCCCGCCATGGCCACCAGGGCGAACCAGAACACCGTGCGCCACTCCGGCTCGCCCAGTTGGCCGAGCCGGCGCACGTGGATATAGGCGAAGGCCGCCAGCACGGCGGAAAGCAGGCCGACCAGGCCGGCGAGAAGCTGGCCGGAGGCGGCCGTCCAGGGACGCAGCAGCAGAACCACGCCGAGAAAGCCGGCGGCCACCGCCAGGTATTGGCGGACGCCGGGGCGCTCGCGCAGTTGCCAGGGCATCAGCAGGGCGAGGAACAGGGGCGAGGCGTAGTTCAGGGTGACCGCCACCGACATGGGCAGATGGATGAGGGCGTGGAAAAAGGTGGCGAGCGCGGCGAATCCCACCAGGCCACGGCGCACATGCAGGCCGACGTGCGCGCCCCGCAAGCGGCGCCAGCCCAAGTCATCACCGCGTACCGACAGTACCAGGAAGATGGCGACCAGGCCGAACAGGGAGCGGTAGAACACCAGTTCCGCGCTGGTAAAAGCCTGGCCCAGGCTTTTCACCGCCACGCTCATGAGGGCGAAGCACAGCCCCGCCACCAGCATCCAGGCGGAGCCCAAGGCTAGGTCCGGGCCGCCACCGCGCCCCCCCCTTTGCCAAAGGGGGGGTGGGGGGGATTCCGCGGGGTGCCGAACACACTCGCAACGACAAATCCCCCCTGCCCCCCTTTTTCAAAGGGGGGAAAAACCTGGGCAACGAGCACGCTCACTCAGCACCCGCGTCGGTCACCTGTAACGTCCTCGGCGCCTGCTCCACCGGGTTCAGTTCCGGCAGCTTCTTGCCCTCCGGCGCCACGCGCAGCTCCTCGAACTTGCGCGCCGACACCATGACGCGGGTCTCCAGCGAGCCGGTGGCCTCGTTGTAGGCCTTCACCGCCTGGCCCAGGTTCTTGCCGACGCCGACCCAGTGCTCGCCCAGCTTGGCCAGGCGCTCGTACAGCTGCGCGCCCAGTTCGCCGACCTGGCGGGCGTTGTCGGCCAGGGCCTCCTGGCGCCAGCCGTAATAGACCGCCTTGAGCAGGGCCAGCAGGGTGGTCGGCGTGGCCAGGATGACCTTGCGCTCGCTGGCGTACTCGATGAGGGCCGGATCCTGCTGCAGGGCGGCGCTGAAGAAGGATTCGCCGGGCAGGAACAGCACCACGAATTCCGGCGCGTCCTCGAACTGCTCCCAGTAGGCCTTCTGGGAAAGCTGCTGGATATGCGTGCGCACATGCTGGGCGAAGCGTTCCAGGGCGCGCCCGCGGGCGCCGTCGTCGAGGCCTTCGGCGGCTTCCAGGAAGGCGGCCACCGGCGCCTTGGAATCGAGCACCAGGGATTTGCCGCCGGGCAGGCGCACCAGCATGTCCGGCCGCTTGCCGTCCCCCGCCGTCTCCTGCTCGAAGAAGTCGCAGTGGTCCTGCATGCCCGCCATTTCCACCACCCGCCGCAGTTGTACCTCGCCCCAGCGGCCGCGCACCTCGGGCCGGCGCAGGGCGTTGACCAGGCGGCCGGTCTCGCCGCGCAGATCCTGCTGCGCGGCAAGCAGGCCCTTGAGTTGCTCGGAGAGCTGGCCATGGCTCTCGGCGCGCGTCTTTTCCAGGGCCTGGGTCTGGCCCGCAAGCCGCGCCAGTTCCTCGGCGAGGGGCTTGACCAGGCTCTCCACCGCCTGTTGCCGCGCCGCCAGATCGCCCTTCGCGGCTTCCTGGAACACCGCCAGATTCTCGCGGGCGAGATCGAGAAAAGCCTGGTTGTTGCGCGCCAGGGCCTGCGCGGAGAGGGCGTTGAAGGCGTCGGCGAGCTGTTGTTCGGCCTGACGCAACAGGGATTGCCGCTCCTCCGCATGGCGCCGCTCGGCGGCCAGGCGCTCCTCCAGGGCCGCCGCCTGTTGCGCCAGGCGGGCGTGCTCGGCCAGCCAGCGTCCGCGCTGCCAGAGCAGCAGCAGCAAACCCAGGGCCAAGCCCAGCAATCCCGCGATCAGGTAATCCATGCCATGCCTCCGACAAGCCCGGCGATGATAACCGCGCGGGCGCTCCCCGGTCCCGGCATGCGCGGAAAATCAGCGCGCGCCCAGGGCGGCGAGGGCGGAGGGATGATCGAACGGCTGCCGTGCCATGACCGGCACGGCCAGGGCCTCGGCCCGGCGCAGGTACGCGGTCAGACCGGCGTCCGCATGGTCGCGCAGCAGGCCGCGGGCTGCGGACATCAGCCGCGCCGAGGCCGACGGCAGGGCGCCGTCGGCGAGGGCGGGCTCGGGGCGCTGGGTGGCGAGCAGGGGGGTTTCCTCGCGCCGCCAGCCCGCGTCGGTGAAGAAGCGCCGCCAGGCCCGAGTCGCCAGCCGCCGGGCAGAATCGGCCGCGGCCCGATCGCCGAAGGCATCGGCGTAGTCGAGGAGGCCGCCGATGACGTAAGCGTAATCGTCCAGTTCGGCGTCGGAGAACACCCGCCCGCCGGCGCGGGTCTTCACCAGTCCGTCACGCGTCAGCATGCGGCCGCTGAGGAAGGCCGCGAGTTCGCGCGCCGCCCGCTGATGACGCGGCACGCCCTGGCCGGCGCGGACGAAGGCGCTCAGGGCGAGGCCGTTGAGGCCGGCGTTGACCTTGGTGTCCACCGGCGCCTGACCTTGCCGGCCGGCGGTCTTGAGCGTGCCCAGGATCTTGCGCAGCCGCTCGCGTTCGAGCGCGTCGAGTTCGATCCATTCCATGGGCAGGTGTCCCTCGGCGAAGTCGGCCGGGCGCTCCAGCTTCCAGGCCCGCGCCGCCAGGGCGTAATCCGCCGGCGCAAGCCGTT
>JBBIIR010000327.1:0-3073 GCA_037446455.1 Hydrogenophilales bacterium
GGGTACGGCGGTGGACCTGATCCTGGACGGCGGCCCCTGCGCGGTGGGCGTGGAATCCAGCATCGTCGGCCTGCTCGGCGAGGCGCCCGTGCTGCTGCGCCCCGGCGGCGTCTCGCCGGCCCGCCTGGAGGCGGTGCTGGGACAGCCGGTCATGCCGCCCCATCGCGCGGGCGGCGCCGCCCAGCCGCGCGTGCCGGGCGCCCTGGCCAGCCACTACGCCCCCGCCACGCCCCTGGAGGTGTGGCCCGCCGGGGCGCTGGCGGCGCGGGCCGACGAACTGGCGCAGCGTGGCCTGCGGGTGACGGTGCTTGCCCTGGGCGAGGCCGCCTCCCTGCCCGCGAGTGCCCATGTCGAGCCCATGCCGGCGGATGCCGCCGGCTACGCCCGCGTCCTCTACGCCACCCTGCGCCGGCTGGACACTGCCGGCCACGGCCTCATCCTGGTCGAAGCGCCGCCGGCAAGTCCGGACTGGCTGGCGGTGCGCGATCGTCTGGCGCGGGCGGCGCACCGGTCCGGCTGAGCCCTTGATCTGCCCGCGTCGCCCGTCCAACCCTGCCGCCGCAAGACCCTCCGACGGATAGCCGGAAACCTGCGCGGCAGACCGCGGTCTCTATGTCCAGAGTTCGATAAAAGGCCCCACCATGACTCAATCGCGTTCTCCCTTGCTGGAAATTGCCGTCACCCTGCTCATTCCCGCGCTCATCCTCATGCAGCTCTCCAAGCCCGAGTACCTGGGCGCGGCGGGCGCGCTGGCGGTGGCGTTGACCTTTCCCGTCGGCTGGGGCTTGCGCGAGCTGGCGAAGAGCCGCAGGTTCAGCCTGTTCGCCGGCCTGGGCGTGGTCAGCCTGCTGCTCACCGGCGGCATCGGCCTGCTGGAACTCGACACGCGCTGGCTGGCGGTGAAGGAAGCGGCGGTTCCCGGCGTGCTGGGCCTGATCGTCGCCGGCTCGGCGCTCAGTCGCTACCCGCTGGTGCGCGTGCTGCTCTACACCCCCATGCTGCTGGACACCGCGCGGATCGACGCGGCCCTCGCCGAGCGCGGCAACCGGGCCGCGTTCGAGGCCCGTCTGCGCGCCGCCACCTGGATGCTGGCCGGTTCCTTCGCCTTCTCGGCGGTGATGAACTACGTGCTCGCCACCTGGATCGTCACCAGCCCGACCGGCACCGCCGCCTTCAACGAGGAACTCGGGCGGCTCACCCTGTTGAGCTACCCCATGATCGCCGTGCCCGCCACGCTGATCATGCTGGCCGTGCTCTATTACCTGGCTGGCGGCGTCAAGCGCCTGGCCGGGCTATCCCTCGGCGACGTCCTGCACGCCAAATGAACCTAACGGGCATGGATCGAGTCCCCCCCGAATGATGAAAGTCGTTCGCCATGCCCGTTTCCCTCACCCCCAACCCCTCTCCCGCCTGCGGGAGAGGGGAGCTTCAAGAGTCGCTGGCGCGACTTTCACGCTAACGGACATGACTTTGAGAAGACGCCCCGAAGCATGAAAGTCATGCCCGTTTCCCTCACCCCCAGCCCCTCTCCCGCCTGCGGGAGAGGGGAGCTTCAAGAGTCGCTGACGCGACTTTCACGTTAAACCTCAGTTGACCGCTCCTTGGCCTTCGCAAAGACGCATGAATAGTGACGTTTGTGCCTACGTTCAACTGCGTTTCTTAGTCAGTTGACACGACTCGCGGCAAGACTGTTTCCAGGGGGGGCGGCTCGGGGATACATTTATTATGATATTGCCAGCGATATGATTATGTGCCATGCTGGGCTACACCCTTAGCTGCCATCGACATGCCACGCATCGTGCTCGATACCAATGTCATCGTTGCCGGGCTGCAAAGCCGCAACGGGGCTTCCAACCGGTTGCTGCGCTTGATTCCGGAAGGGGCTTTCGAGCTGCTGCTTTCCGTGCCTTTGTTTCTGGAATACGAAGCGGTGTTGAAGCGCCCGGAGCGGTCCGCGGAGCATGGACTGGAAGAGGGGCAAATCGACATGCTGCTGGCGGTGTGGGCGCGATTTGGCGTGCCGGTTACGCTGCACTATCTCTGGCGGCCGCAGTTGCGCGACGCGAAGGATGAAATGGTGCTGGAAACCGCGGTGAACGGCCGCTCGGAGTATCTGGTTACTTTCAATATCCAGGATTTCAAGCCCGCAGCCTCCCGATTCGGCCTCAAGTTGGCAACACCGGCGGAATGGCTGGCCCTTTGGAGAACCCCATGAGCAACTACGCCCTGCGCATGCCCGAATCCCTGCTCAATGCCGTGCGCCGCCTGGCTGAAGAGGACAGCACGTCTATGAACCAGTTTTTTGTGACGGCCATTGCGGAGAAGGTCTCTGCAATGGAAACGGCCAAATTTTTCGCCCAGCGAGGGGAGGGCGCGGATGTCGCGGCCTATCTGGCGATCCTGGAGCAGGCGCCGGATGCGCCGCCAGGAAGCGGGGATGAAGTGCGCTGAGGCGCAAACCGCTTGGCCGTTTTTTGAGGATTGCATGGGCCCGTAACACCAGTACGCCAGCACTTGCCCGAGTTGGGGCATTCATGGATGTGCCGGGCGCGCGGGAAGACGTCCATGTGCTGCAATGCTGCCTGCGCGCTCATTCCCGCGCTTTCCTGAACACGCCGCTGCGCGCGGTTTCACTGACCGCAACCACGGCGGGGTGGGTCAGGCGCCGTTCCGCCGATATGGCGAAAAAGCGTTCGCGCATGTCCTCCGTCCGTCCCAGCAGGACAACCCCGTAGCGCGCTTCGATTTCCCGCGCCAAGGCCGCCGGCGCGGAAAAGATACCGGCGCCCGACTGACCGAAGGATTTCATCAGCGCTGAATCGTCGAATTCGGCGACGACGCGCGGTCGCAGGCCCCGACGCTCCAGCCAGCGCATGAGCGGGGCGCGCAGGGCGCTGTCCTCGCCGGGGATCAGCATGGGCGCGCCGTCGAGGCTGGCGGGAAAGTCCGCGCCCAGGCGCGCGGCGAGCTCGGGCGCGGCGAAAAAGGCCACGCCGCATTCACCCAGGAGGTGGCTGTGGCCCTTCACGTCCAGGCCCGGCGGCATCGGGCGGTCGGCCAGCACCATGTCCAG
>JBBIIR010000328.1:0-3069 GCA_037446455.1 Hydrogenophilales bacterium
CGTGGCGGTTTCCATCGTGAACTCCTGCCTTCAACAGAGTGGCCAGTGTAGCACTGGCGCCAAAATGGCGACAAAAATATCAGTTAAAACTTGGCGCTGGTGGTGATGGCGCCGAACCTCTCGAAATAATCCGGGAAGGTCTTCGCCACGCACCCGGGATCGTTGATGCGCACCGGCACGCCGCCCAGGGCCGCCAGGGAGAAGCACATGGCCATGCGGTGGTCGTCGTAGGTGTCTATTTGCGCGTTAGGCGTGAGGCGGGAGGCGGGAGGCGTGATCCTGATGAAGTCGGCGCCCTCCTCCACCGTCGCGCCCAGCTTGCGCAATTCGGTGGCCATGGCGGCGATGCGGTCGGTTTCCTTCACGCGCCAACTGGCGATGTTGCGCAGCGTGGTGGCGCCGTCGGCGAACAGGGCCAGCACCGCCAGGGTCATGGCGGCGTCGGGGATGTGGTTGCAGTCCAGGTCGATGGCGCGCAGCTTGTCGGCGCAGCCCAGGCGGCATTCGATCCAGTCCGCGCCGAAGCCGACCTCGGCGCCCATGCGCGCCAGGGCGGAGGCAAAAGCCACGTCGCCCTGGATGCTGTCGCGTCCCACGCCCTGCACCCGCACCGGGCCGTGGCCGATGGCGCCGGCGGCGAGGAAGTAGGAAGCCGAGGAGGCGTCGCCTTCGACCAGGATGTCGCCGGGGCTTCGGTAGGTGGCGGCCGGCACGGTGAAGCGTTGCCAGCCTGCCCGCGCCACGTCGATGCCGTAGCGTTGCATGAGGTTGAGGGTGATTTCCACATAAGGCTTGGAAATCAGCTCCCCGACCACGTTGATGACCACTTCGCGGCCGAGCAGGGGCGCGGCCAGCAACAAGCCCGTCAGGTATTGGCTGGAAACGTTGCCCTTGACGGCAATCTCCCCGCCCTGCGGTTCGGGGGGCAGGATGTGCAGGGGCGGGAAGCCGTCGTTTTCCGTGTAGTCGATGTTGGCGCCGGCCAGGCACAGGGCCTCCACCAGGTCGCCGATGGGGCGCTCGTGCATGCGCGGCACCCCGGACAGGGTGTAGTCGCCGTGGGCGAAGGCGCAGGCGGCGGTGAGGCTGCGCAAGGCGGTGCCGGCGTTGCCGAGGAACAGGTTGGCGTACTTCACCGGGAAGGGGCCGCCGACGCCCTCGACCCGATAGTCATCCGTGCCCTCGATGCGTTGCCAGTTCACGCCCAGGCGATGCAGGGCGTCGAGCATGACGCGGGTGTCGTCGGAATCGAGCAGGCCTTTCACCAGGGTGCTGCCGGAGGCCAGGGCGGAGAGCAGCAGGATGCGGTTGGAAATGCTCTTGGAGCCGGGCAGGCGCAGCGTGCCGCGGGCGCCGGACAGGGCCGGCAGGTCCAGATGATGCATCAATGTTGTCTCCCTTTGATCCAATGGCGCCGGGCTTCCCGCGCCCGGCTGAACAGGCCTTCCAGGGCCTGGCTGTCGCCCGAGACGAGCAGGTCGCGCAGGCCGGAGAGCTTGGCGATGAAGGCCTGCAATTCGGTCGCCAGGGCGTCCTTGTTGGCCAGGCTGATGTCGCGCCACATCTCCGGATGGCTGCCGGCGATGCGGGTGAAATCGCGGAAGCCGCTGCCGGCGTGGCGGAAATAGGTTTCCGCGTCGGGGCGGCCGGCCAGTTCCTCCATGAGGGCGAAGGCCACCAGATGGGGCAGATGGCTCACCGCCGCGAACACCTGGTCGTGTCGGGCCGGCTCCATTTCGCTCACGTGGGCGCCGCAGGCTTTCCACAGGTCGCGCACCGTGGCCACAGCCGCCGGTGGATTCTCGGGCAGGGGCGTGAGCACGCAGGGCTTGTGCTGGTAAAGGCCGGCGCGCGCCGCCTCGGCGCCGCTGGTCTCGGCGCCGGCGATGGGGTGTCCCGGCACGAACTGGCCGATCCGGTCCCCCAGCCCGGCGCGGGCGGCGGCCACCACGTCCTGCTTGGTGCTGCCGGCGTCGGTGACGATGCAGGCGGGCGGCAGGGCCGGGGCGATGGCGCGGAATACCTCCGCCATGGCCCCCACGGGGGTGGCAAGCAGGACCAGGTCCGCGTCCCGCACGGCCGTCGCGGAGGAATCGGCGATGGCATCGAGGATGCCCAGTTGCCTCGCCTTATCCAGGTTGGCGCGGCCACGACCCGCGCCGGTGACCCGGCCCACCAGACCCTTCTGTTTCAGGTCCAGGGCGAAGGAACCGCCGATCAGGCCGACGCCGATGACCACCAGATGCCGGATCACCCAACCCCCAGAATCTCGCCCAGGGCGGCGAGGCATTTCTCGTTCTGTTTCGGCAGGCCGATGCTGACGCGCAGATATTCCGGCATGGCGTAGTTGCCCACCGGACGCACGATGACTCCCTTCCCGAGCAGGGCCTGGAAGATGGGCATGGCATCGCCGCCGGGGGCGACGCGCACGGCGACGAAGTTGCCGGCGGAGGCAATCCAGTCCAGGCCCAGTTTGCGAAAGCCCTCGGTGAGTTGGGCCATGCCGGCGTCGTTGACGCGCTTGGTCTCGGCCAGGAACCCGGTGTCGTCCAAGGCGGCGGCGGCGGCAGCCAGGGCCAGGCTGTTGACGTTGAAGGGTTGGCGCACGCGATTGAGCAGGTCCGCCAGTTCCGGCGCGCACACCGCGTAGCCGACGCGCAGGCCGGCCAGACCATAGGCCTTGGAGAAGGTACGGCAGACGATGAGGTTGGGGAACTCGCGCAGCCACTCCAGCGAAGGCGCCCGCCGCCCGGTATCGAGGTATTCGACGTAGGCCTCGTCCAGCACCACCACCGCCGAGGTCGCGGCGAAGCCGGCCAGGGCGGCATGCAGTGCCTCATTGCCGAGCAGGGTGCCGGTGGGGTTGTTGGGATTGGCGATCCACACCACCCGTGTGTGCCGCTGCACGCGCGCCCGCATGGCTTCCAGGTCGTGGCCGAAATTCCTGGCCGGCGCCTCGATGCCGATGGCGCCCGCGGCCTGCGTGGCCAGGGGATAGACGGCGAAGGCATGGCGGGCATACACGGCCGAGGTGCCGGGCGCCAGGAAGGCCCGCGCCACCATTTCCAG
>JBBIIR010000329.1:0-3067 GCA_037446455.1 Hydrogenophilales bacterium
GAAGTCCTCGCCGGCGCCGAATTGCAGCGGATTGACGTAGACGCTGGCGACCACCGGATGGCCATGGCGCGCGGCGATTTCGGCCAGGGCGACGTGGCCCGCGTGCAGGTTGCCCATGGTCGGCACGAAGGCGGTTTCGCGCTCGCCGGCGAGGACCTCGCGCAGTTCGGCGACGCTATGGATGAGGCGCATCAGAAGGCGTGTTCCGGACCCGGAAATTCACCGGTTCTCACCGCCGCGACGTAGGCGCGGATGGCGGCGGCGATGTCGCTGGCGCCGCGCATGAAGTCGCGCGCGAAGCGCGGCGGCTTCGCGGTCAGGCCGAGCAGATCCTGCAACACCAGCACCTGGCCGTCGCAGCCGGGACCGGCGCCGATGCCGATGGTGGGCATGGCGAGTTGCCGGCTGACCGCCTCGGCCAGGGCGGAGGGGATGGATTCCAGCACCAGCATGCCGGCGCCGGCGGCTTCCAGGTCGGCGGCGTCGCGCGACAGTTGCGCGGCGGCGCCGGCCTCCCGCGCCTGCGCGCGGTAGCCGGTGGCGTTGACGGACTGCGGCAGCAGGCCGAGATGGCCGCACACCGGGATGCCGCGCTGGGTTAGGAAGCGCACCGTTTCCAGCATCACCGCGCCGCCTTCCAGCTTGACCATGTTGGCGCCGGCGGCCATCAGCCGGGCGGACGCGTCGAAGGCCTGGGCGGGGCCCTTCTGGTAGGCGCCGAAGGGCAGGTCGGCGACCACGAAGGCCTTGCCGGCGACGCCGCGCGCCACCGCCTCGGTGTGGTAGGCCATCTGTTCCAAGGTGACGGGCAGGGTGGTGGCATGGCCCTGCACGGTCATGCCCAGGGAATCGCCCACCAGCAGCACGTCGATGCCGTTGTCGACGAGGACGCGGGCAAAGCTGGCGTCGTAACAGGTCAGCACACAGAGCTTTTCACCCTGTTCGGCGCGGGTCAGGAGTTGGGGAAGGAACATGCGGGCCTCCTCGCTTCAAGTGCCCATGTTGAAGAATTCCCGCGCGCCGCGCATGTCCTGGATGCGTTGCGTGAGCAGGGTGAAATCCGCGTCCCGCTCGGCGAAGTTCAGGTGCTCGCTGTTGACGGTGAGCAGCGGCGCGCCCTCGTAATGATAGAAGAAGTCGCTGTAGGCCCTGGCCAGGTCGGCGAGATAGGCCTCGCCCATCTGGCGCTCGTAGGCGCGGCCGCGTTTCTTCACGCGCTCCATGAGGACGGCGGGAGCGGCCTGCAGATAGACCACCAGATCGGGCGACGCGGCCTGGGGCCTGAGACCTTCGTAGAGCTGGCGGTAGAGACGGTATTCGGCGTCGTCGAGGCTGAGGCGGGCGAACAGGGGATCCTTCTCCAGCATGAAATCCGCCACCGTCGCTGGCGAGAACAGCTCGCCCTGGCTGAGGCGCCGCGCCTGTTCGACGCGCGAAACCAGAAAGAACAGTTGCGCGGGCAGGGCGTGGCGCCGACGGTCCTCGTAGAAGCGGGCCAGGAAGGGGTTCTCGTCGGGGTTCTCCAGCACCAGTTCCGCCCCCATGTGGGCCGCCAGCCGGCGCGCCAGGCTGGTCTTGCCGGCGCCGATGGGACCCTCCACGACGATGTGGCGGAAGCGTCCGAGCATCCTGTCTCCTGCTGCGATAGGCGGTCAGCGCGCGGCCCGCAGGCCTTCGGCGGGCAGGCGCTCGACGCCGTCCAGGGACAGGCCGGCGAGGCAGTCGGCGGCGCGGCCGCAGCCGGGCACGAGGACATCCGGCGCGATTTCGGCCAGCGGGGCGATGACGAAGGCGCGCGCGGCCATGCGCGGATGCGGCAGGGTGAGGCCGGGTTCGTGCATGACCAGGCCGTCATACAGCAGCAGGTCGAGATCCAGGGTGCGCGGCGCGTTCTTGAACACGCGGTCGCGGCCGTGCCGGGTCTCGATATCCAGCAGGGCGGACATCAGCGCGCGCGGCGACAGGCGGGTGCGCAGGCCGGCGACGGCGTTGATGAAGTCGGGCTGCTCGACATAGCCGACGGGCTTCGAACGGTACAGCGCGGAACGCGCGATCAGGCGGCTGTCCGGCAGGCGGCCCAGTTCGGTCATGGCCAGTTCCACCTGGGCGACGGGGTTGTCCAGATTGGCGCCCAGCGCCACGTAGGCGGCGATGTCAGGCAAGCTTGACCTCGACCGCGTCGTCCTTCTTCGCGTCCGGCCGCCGCCGGCGCCGACGCTTGCGCTCGCCGGCGGCGGGCGGCAGCAGCATGCCGGCCTGCTCGTCCTTGTCGGCGTCCTGGAAACGCGTCCACCAGTCCGCCAGTTCAGGCGCGGCGTCGCCGCCGCGCGCGCGGATGAGGAGGAAGTCGTAGCCGGCGCGGAAGCGGGGATGATCCAGCAGGCGGTAGGGGCGCGCGCCGCCGCGCTGCTCGAAGCGCGCCTGCAGCGCCCAGATCTCCTTGATGGCGCCGTCGAAACGGCGCGGAAAGGCGAGCGCGTCGCGTTGCCGCTCCAGCACCGCGTCCATGGCGTCGTACAGGGCGGGCTGCGCGCTCTGGCCGGTTTCCTTGTTGCGGCGCCATTCCGCGCGCATGTCGAACCAGAGCAGGCAGGCCAGCATGAAGGCGGGCGAGGCCGAATGGCCGTGCCGCACGCGTGCGTCGGTGTCGTGCAGGGCGGCGTGCAGGAAGGCCTGCCGCTCCGGGTCGTCGAGGATGGCGTCGAGCATGGGCAGGATGCCGTGATGCAGACCCTCGGCGCGCAGTTGCCGCACGCCCCGCTCGGCGTGGCCGGAGAGCAGCAGCTTCATCATCTCGTCGAACAGGCGCGAAGCGGGGATGCGTTCCAGCATCGGCGCCAGTTCGGCGATGGGCGCGCGCGTCGCGGGGTCGATGCGGAAATCCAGCCTGGCGGCGAAGCGGGCGGCGCGCAGCATGCGCACCGGATCCTCGCGGAACCGGCGCGCGGGGTCGCCGACCATGCGCAGCACCTTGCGGCGGGCGTCCTCGACGCCGCCGTGCCAATCCCAGACCTCCTGCCGCTCCGGGTCGTAATACAGGGCGTTGATGGTGAAGTCGCGGCGGGCG
>JBBIIR010000330.1:0-3056 GCA_037446455.1 Hydrogenophilales bacterium
GCACCCTGCTGATGCTGCGGCTGCTGTGGCTGCTGCGGGCCCGGCCCCGCGCGGAGCGGGCGGATGCGCGCATGACGCTGAGCTGGGCGGGCGCCCTGATCGCGGTGGCCGGCGCGCCGGTCTGGCTGTCGCCGCTGTTGCCGGAACTCCCCCCGCCCGCGCCGTGGAGCGCAGCCTGGCCAGTGCTGGCGGGTCTGGCCGTGGCCGCGGCGCTCTTCCGGTATCCGGCGCCGATACCCGGGATTCCCCCCGGCGATGTGCTGGCCTGGCTGGAACCGGGACTCACCCGCCTCTGGCGCGCCCTGCTGCGCGGCGTCTCCTGGCCGGATCGGCTGGCCGCGGGCGGAAAAGCAAACGGGACACCCCGCCCCGGACCCTGATCGCAAGCTCATGCGTCCGGCGGCGCGGCCGCTTCCATGACATCGCCCGCGTCCGCCCTGGCGAGGTCATGGCGGGCGCGCCAGGCGCGGTGGCTCACCTGTTCCAGCCAGCGCGGGGCAGCCAGCGCCGGCGGGCTCAGCGCCTGGCGGGTTTCCGTCGGGGGGCTGACGCGCGCGGCGCGCGCCTCCATGAGGGGACTCCCGAGGATGAAACACACCCCGCCCGCTTCGGCCTGAAGGCCGGCCCGGCCCGATGCCGGCCTGCTTCCGGATACGGAGCGGGCGGGCCGGCGGTATCATTTCGCGACCCCGTCGGCCCTGGGGCGCATCCTCGACGTAGCTTCCACCCCCCTCCGACGCGGGGGTTCGCAATTCCGACCGCATCAACCAATGTAAGCCTGCCACACCATGCCTCCCGATCTCTCCCATCCCCATGCCCAATCCGCCGCGGCGGTGTTGTCCGCCCTGGACAGCCGCTCTGGCGGGCTCTCCGCCGAGGAGGCCGCCGCCCGCCTGGCCCGCCACGGCCGCAACCTGCTGCCGCCGCCGAAAAAGCGCGGCCCGCTGCTGCGCTTCCTGCTGCAATTCCACAACGTGCTCATCTACGTGCTGCTGGCCGCCGTCGTGATCACCGGGCTGCTCGGCTACTGGCTGGACAGCGGCGTGATCCTGGCGGTGGTGGTGATCAACGCCCTCATCGGCTTCATCCAGGAGGGCAAGGCCGAGGCGGCGCTGGAAGCCATCCGCGCCATGCTCTCGCCGCATGCCCAGGTGCTGCGCGACGGCCGCCGCCAGGAGATCGACGCGGCCGATCTGGTGCCCGGCGACCTCGTCTTCCTGGTCTCCGGCGACCGCGTGCCGGCGGATCTGCGCCTGCTCGAGGTGAAGGGCCTGAAGATCGAGGAAGCGGCGCTGACCGGCGAGTCCGTGCCCGTGGAGAAGCGGGTGGAGCCGGTGCCGGCGGACGCGTCCCTGGGCGACCGCGCCAGCATGGCCTGGTCCGGCACCCTGGTGACCTACGGCCAGGGCGCGGGGGTGGTGACGGCCACCGGCGCGGCCACCGAGATCGGCCGCATCAGCCGCATGCTGTCCGAGGTGCGGGAACTGGCGACGCCGCTGCTGCGGCAGATGGCGGCATTCAGCCGCTGGCTGACCTGGGTGATCCTCGCCGTCGCCGGCGCCACCTTCGCCTATGGCGTGCTGATTGGCGGCTACGGCGCCGACGAAATGTTCCTGGCGACGGTCAGTCTCACCGTGGCGGCCATCCCCGAGGGCCTGCCGGCCATCCTCACCATCACCCTGGCCCTCGGCGTGCAGGCCATGGCGCGGCGCAACGCCATCGTGCGGCGCCTGCCGGCGGTGGAAGCGCTGGGCGCGGTGACGGTGATCTGTTCGGACAAGACCGGCACCCTGACACGCAACGAGATGACCGTGCAGACCGTGATCGGCGCCGGCGCGGTGTACGCGGTGTCCGGCGTGGGCTACGCGCCGGATGGCGGCTTCAGTCTGCACGGACGCGAGGTGACATCGGAGGACGCGCCGGAATTGCTGGACATCGCCCGCCTCGCCTTGTTGTGCAACGACGCCGTGCTGACGCGGCAAAACGGGCAGTGGATCCTCGCCGGCGACCCCACCGAGGGCGCCCTCGTCACCCTCGGCCTGAAGGCGGGCCTGGACGCGAAGTTCGAGGCCGCGGCGCTGCCGCGCGTCGACGTGATTCCCTTCGAGTCGGAACACCGCTTCATGGCCACCCTGCACCACGATCATGCCGGCCACGGTTTCATCCTGCTCAAGGGCGCGCCGGAACGGCTGCTGGAACTGTGCGCGGCGCAGCGTCGCGACGGCGGCGATCACCCCCTGCATGCGGCCTACTGGCACGCGGCCATGGAGGCCGCGGCGGATCGCGGCATGCGCCTGTTGGCCTTGGCCATGAAGCCGGCGGCGGCCGGCCAACGCGAACTGAACTTCGCCGACGTCGAGACGGGCGGCTTCACCCTGCTGGCGGTACTGGGCCTGGCCGACCCGCCGCGCGAGGAAGCGGTGCGCGCCGTCGCCGCCTGCCGCGCGGCGGGCATCCGGGTGAAGATGATCACCGGCGACCATGCCGCCACCGCCCGCGCCATCGGCCGCGAACTGCGCCTGGACGACGAAGTGCGGGCGCTCACCGGCGCCGAAATCGAGCGCATGGATGACGCCGACCTGCGCCGCGCGGTGGCGGACACCGCCGTGTTCGCGCGGGCCAGCCCGGAACACAAGCTGCGCCTGGTCTCGGCCCTGCAGGCCAACGGCGAGGCGGTGGTGATGACCGGCGACGGGGTCAACGACGCGCCGGCCCTGAAGCGCGCCAACGTCGGCGTGGCCATGGGGCAAAAGGGCACCGAGGCGGCCAAGGAGGCGGCGGAGGTCGTGCTGGCGGACGACAACTTCGCCTCCATCGCCGCCGCCGTCGAGGAAGGCCGCGCCATCTACGACAACATCCGCAAGACCATCGTCTTCATCCTGCCCACCAACGGCGGCCAGGCCGGCGTGCTGGTGGCCGCCATCCTGCTCGGCCTGCCGCACCTGCCGATCACGCCGGTGCAGATCCTCTGGGTGAACCTGGTCACCGCCATCACCCTGGCCCTGGCCCTGGCTTTCGAGCCGGCCGAGGCCGACATCATGCGACGGCCGCCGCGC
>JBBIIR010000331.1:0-3039 GCA_037446455.1 Hydrogenophilales bacterium
ATTACGACGCGCCCGCCTTCGGCAATGTTTCGCTCGTGCACATGACGGACTGCCACGCGCAGCTCCTGCCCATCTACTTCCGCGAGCCCAACGTGAACCTGGGCGTGGGCGAGGCCTTGGGCAAGGCGCCGCACCTGGTGGGCGAGCACCTGCTCAAGCACTTCAACATCAAGCCCGGCTCCATCGACGCCCACGCCTTCACCTACCTGGACTTCGAGGCGGCCTCCCGCACCTACGGCAAGGTGGGCGGCTTCGCCCACCTGAAGACCCTGGTGGACAAGGTGCGCGCCTCCCGGCCGGGTTCCCTGCTGCTGGACGGCGGCGACACCTGGCAGGGTTCCGCCACCGCCCTGTGGACCAACGCCCAGGACATGGTGGACGCCTGCATCGCCCTCGGCGTGGACGTCATGTGCCCGCACTGGGAGATGACCTACGGCGCCCAGCGCGTGCAGGAAATCGTCGAGGGTGACTTCAAGAAGGCCGGCGTCGACTTCGTCGCCCAGAACGTGGTCACCAACGACTTCGGCGACCAGGTCTTCAAGCCCTATGTGATCCGCGTCATCAACGGCGTGCAGGTGGCCATCGTCGGCCAGGCTTTCCCGTACACGCCGGTGGCCAACCCGCGCTGGATGATTCCCGACTGGTCCTTCGGCATCCGTGACGACTCCATGCAGAAGTGGGTGGACGAGGCCCGCGCCAAGGGCGCCCAGGTGGTCGTGGTGCTGTCCCACAACGGCATGGACGTCGACCTGAAGATGGCCAAACGGGTTACCGGCATCGACGCCATCTTCGGCGGCCACACCCACGACGGCGTGCCGCAGCCGATCCAGGTCAAGAACGCCAAGGGCGTCACCCTGGTCACCAACGCCGGCTCCAACGGCAAGTTCCTGGGCGTCATGGACTTCGACGTCAAGGGCGGCAAGGTCAAGGGCTGGAAGTACCGACTCATGCCGGTGTTCTCCAACCTGCTGCCGGCCGACGCGAAGATGGACGCGCTGATCAAGAAGATCCGCGCCCCCTTCGAAGCCAAGCTCAACGAGAAGCTGGCCGTCACCGAGGGCGTGCTCTACCGCCGCGGCAACTTCAACGGCACCTACGACCAGATGATCTGCGACGCCCTGATGAAGGTGAAGGGCGCCGACGCCGCCTTCTCCCCCGGCTTCCGCTGGGGCACCAGCCTGCTGTCCGGCGATGTCATCACCATGGAGAGGCTGATGGACCAGGTCGCCATCACCTATCCGCAGACCACGCTGACCGAGATGACCGGCGAGACCATCCACACCATCATGGAAGACGTCTGCGACAACCTGTTCAACGCCGACCCCTACTACCAGCAGGGCGGCGACATGGTGCGCGTCGGCGGCATCCAGTACACCATCGATCCCAACCAGACCATCGGCAAGCGCATTACCGACATGACCCTGAAGGGCAAGGCGGTGGACTTCAACAAGAAGTACAAGGTGGCGGGTTGGGCGCCGGTGGGCGAGGGCGTGCAAGGCGCGCCCATCTGGGACGTGGTGGCCGAGTACCTGCGCGACGTGAAGGTGATCAAGCCGGTCAAGCTGAACCAGCCCAAGGTCGTCGGCATGCAAGGCAATCCGGGCATGGTGCTCTGATCCGCGCTTGAGCGCACAAGGGGGGCGATGCCCCCCTTTTTTATTTGCGTGGCAACATCGCGCACCGCGCGCGGGAATTCGCGCCACCGCGCCGGGTCCACGCGTCGTGTCCCCCGTGCGGAGCTTGCCATGCCATCCGGATTCCCCTTGCCCCGGCTTGCCCTGGTCTTGTCGTTTGCCCTGCTCCTCGCGGCCCCGGTGGCAGCGGCCGCCGCACCCGCGGCGAATGTCCTCTCCGGCCACGCCTCGCCCTACCTGGCCCTGCACGGCAAGGATCCGGTGGCCTGGCAGGAATGGAACGCCGAGACCCTGGCGCGGGCGAAGCGGGAGAACAAGCTGCTGTTCGTCTCCGTCGGCTATTTCTCCTGCCACTGGTGCCACGTCATGCAGCGCGAGAGCTACCAGGATGCCGCCATCGCCGCGCTGCTCAACCGGCACTTCATTCCCGTGAAGGTGGACCGCGAACTCAACGCCGCCCTGGATGCCGCGCTGATCGAATTCGTCGACCGTCTCCAGGGCGTCTCCGGCTGGCCGCTGAACGCCTTCGTCACGCCGCAGGGCTACCCGGCCTACGCCGTGCTCTACGCGCCGCCCGCCGAATTCAAGGCCTTGCTCGAACGGCTGGCGGGCAACTGGCGTGCGCACCCCGACAAGATCCGCGCCGCCGCGCGCGAGGCGGCGCCCTCGCCGCAACCGGCGCGCGCGCAAGCGCCCACGCCGGAACTGGCGAAGGAGCGGGAACGCGCCTATCTGGCGGCGGTCTGGCGCCACGCCGATACCCTGCAGGGCGGCTTTGCCCGCGTCAGCAAGTTCCCCATGGCGCCGCATCTGGCCCGGCTGCTGGAACTTTACGCGCGCGACCGCGACCCGCGTCTGGGCGAGTTCCTCACCCTCACCCTGGACCAGATGGCCCGGCGCGGCCTGCGCGACCACGTGCACGGCGGCTTCTTCCGCTACACCGTGGACCCGGATTGGCACATTCCCCATTTCGAGAAGATGCTGGCCGACAATGCCCAGCTCGCCCCGGTCTACGCCCGCGCCGCCGAACTGCTGCGCCGCCCGGACTATCGCCGGATCGCCGACGAGACCCTGGATTTCCTGCTTGAGACCCTGGCCGCGCCCGGCGGCGGTTATTACACCGCCACTTCCGCCCTGGACCGCCAAGGCCGCGAAGGCGGCGCCTACCTGTGGTCGGCGGCGGAGCTGAAGCAACGGCTTGCGCCGGCGGATTACGCCCTGGCGGCGCGGGCCTGGAAGCTGGAGCGCCCGGCCGACTTCGCCGAGGGACACCTGCCCCTGGAATGGATCGAACTCGACGCGCTCGAACGCGAGCGGCTGCGCAAGATCCTGGGCACGCTCAAGACCGCCGGCCGGCAAGGTCAGGCGCCGGTGGACACCAAGGTCAACGCCGGCCTCAACGGCC
>JBBIIR010000332.1:0-3022 GCA_037446455.1 Hydrogenophilales bacterium
GTGGACACCGCCGCCCGCCTGCTGGAAACCGCGCATCCCGAACTCGCAGGCGTCCTCGCCGGCTATCCCATGTCCAGCAGCGAGGCGCTGGGCGTCGTGCTGCCGGCGGAGAAAACCCGCCTGCCGGCGGTGGCCGGTCTCATCGGCGACGACGACGATTTCTACTCGGTGGTCACCCGCGATCCCGTGCCGCATGCGCGGCTGCGCGGTTTCACCTTCCATTTCCGGCCCGGCCGCCTCGACCGGGAGGCCAAGATCGCCCGCGCCGCCGAGGTCCTCGGCGCGTCGCCCGCCGACTTCGCGCACGTGCGGGAAACGCTCAACCGCCTGCCCGCGCCCGGCGTCGAACATCCGCGCCGCATGCGCGAGCTCGACGCCCGCCTGGCCGGCGAAGCGCTGGCCCTGGTCGGCAATTACCTCAACGGCCTGTCCATCGGCGACTGCGCGGAACGCGCGGTGCATGAAAGCGACCGGCTGCTCGCTTCCTGAAAGGATTGTCCATGCCCAGCGTGCTCGTACCCCTCGCCAACGGCTTCGAGGATCTCGAAGCGGTCACCATCATCGACCTGCTGCGTCGCGCCGGCATCGCGGTGGTGACCGCCGGTCTGCAACCCGGACTGGTGCTGGGCAGCCGGGGCACGCGCGTGCAGCCCGACGCCACCCTGGACGAAGCCCTCGGCCAGGACTACGACCTCGTCGCCCTGCCCGGCGGCCTGCCGGGCGCCGACCATCTGCGCGACGACCCGCGCATCCAGGCCCTGCTGCGCAAGATGGCGGCGGCCGGCAAGCACACCGCCGCCATCTGTGCCGCGCCCATGGCCCTGGCGGCGGCCGGCCTGCTTGACGGGCGGCGGGCCACCGCCTATCCCGGCGTGCTCGACGGTCTCGATCTGCCGCGCACGGAAAAGCGCGGCGACGCGGTGGTGGTGGACGGCAAGGTGGTGACCGGGCGCGGGCCCGGCACCGCCATGGATTTCGCCCTGACGCTGATCGAGGTGCTGGTTGGCCGCGACAAGCGCGATCAGGTCGAGGCCGGTCTGGTGCGCTGAAGCACGCTGCGGCCGGCGCGGGACACCCACGGAGGAGCGGGAGACATGCAGATACGCGAAGTGCTGGAAGTGAAGGCGGGCGGCGAGATCTTCAGCATCGCCCCGGATGCCCTCGTCGAGGAGGCGGTGGCGCGCATGGTGGAGCGCGGCATCGGCTCCCTGGTGGTGCTCAAGGAGGGCGTGCTGGTGGGCTTCATCACCGAGCGCGACATCGTGCGCGGCATGCACCGCGACAGCGTCTGCCTGACCGGCTACAAGGTCAGCGACATCATGGAACCGGAACCGCTGGTGGTGACGCCGGAGGATTCCGTGGACTACGCCCGCGACGCCATGACCAAGAGCCGCACCAGCCACCTGGTGGTGCTGGACGGCAGCCGGCTGGCCGGCGTCATTTCCTTCCACGACGTGGCGCGCGCCTGCCTGAAGGAAGCCAACTTCGAGAACGCCCTGCTCAAGCGCTACATCAAGCATTGGCCGGAGTAGGGCGGCACGGAGTTGCCCGCGTGGTCGTCACGGTCGTGTGTGTCACGCTTCCTCGGTTGACAGCTGTTTTGTCTGCGTGAGGCCGCATGATTCCTGTAGTTTGTGCCTTCGATCGCGCTCACCATCCCGGTGAGCCCGCTACGCGTCCGTGGGTGCGCCTGGCTTTGTCCCTCCTCCTTGCGGGGAAGGACCCCGCCGCGTCGTCGCTTCACGCCGGCCACCCGCACCGCCGCGCTCGTTCAACCGAGGATCAACAACAAGCTGACGTGGCGATTACAGATGCGTCATGCGGGGAGTTGATGGCGCTGCGAGGCGATGGCCACGGTTGCGGATGGCAGGCTTTCAGGCGATTTTCCAGGGCGTTACACTGGACTGCCAGGGCCGCCTCCCTCCGCCCGGGGCATGGCGAAGGAGATGCCGCATGACATCCGGCCTGAAACAACTGCTGCTGCTTGGACTGTGGTCGTGGGCCCTGGGCGCGTTTGCGCATGCGCCGGACTGGAACACGCGGGTCCACAAGCTGGTGGCCGCCCGGGCGGACGGCACGACGGAACTGGGTTCGGCGGTGCCTTTGGGCGGGGAGCGCCTGGTCACCAACTGCCATGTGCTGCGCCAGGCGGTGCGCATCGAGGTGCATGTGAACGGCGCGGTCATGCGCGCGGAAACCGGCCGGCGCGATGCCTATCGCGACATGTGCTTTATCACGTTGCCGGGCTTCACCGCTCCACCCATGCCGATGGTCGAGGTGGGCGAGACCCGGGTGGGGCTGGAGGTGGCCGCCGCGGGCTGGCCGGGAGGCGAGCTGGCCGTGAGTCCGGGCCGCATCATTGGGCTGCACCATTGCGAGTGCGATGGCGGGCGCGTGATCCAGACCTCGGCTGCCTTCGACCGGGGCGCCAGCGGCGGTGGCCTGTTCGACAGACAGGGCCGTCTGGTGGGGATATTGGCCTTCAAGGCCAAGGTGGGCGGCAACTTCCACTTCGCCTTGCCGGTGGGCTGGCTGCGGCACATGGTCATGGATGCGCCAGAGCCCCTCCCAAGTGGCTCGCCGGTCCGCGCCAAGAACGACCCAAACCCTTCGGGGGCTAGGCAATCCGACGTCCCCGCCTTCTGGGAAAGGACTGGACGCGAGAGCGGCTATTTCCTGGCGGCCTGCGATCTCGGTGCGCGGAAAAAGTGGTTCGACCTGCGCCGCCTGGGTCGGGAGTGGGTGGGGCAGGAGCCCAACAATCCCGAGGCTTGGATGGCGCTGGGCCGTGCCGAGCGGGGTATTGGACAGGCGGAACACGCGGTGGCGGCCTTTCAGCGGGTGCTGATGCTGGACTCGACCCACGCCGAAGCCGAGTGGGCGCTGCGGGAGCTCGAATTCGACCTGGGGCGGGAATTACCGAAGATAGACGGGCTGTGACTGCCAGCCGGGCCGGTGTGCATCGCCTGCAGGGGGCTTATTTGCCCGTTGCGGCCATGCCACCCTGGCCCATCTGCATCTG
>JBBIIR010000333.1:0-3019 GCA_037446455.1 Hydrogenophilales bacterium
TAAGTTCCGAACAGCGTGCAACAGTACGCTAGACGCCGGCTTGGCTCAGCGCAGGACCACCAGCACCACGCGCCGGTTCTTGGCGCGCCCCTCGCGCGTGGCGTTGTCCGCCACCGGGCGGCTGGAGCCGTAAGCCGCGACCGCCAGCAGATTCAGGGGGATGCCCGCCTCCTGGTGCAGATAGTCGCGCACCGCCATGGCGCGGCGCTGCGCGAGGCGCTGGTTGACCTCGGCCGCGCCCAGGTTGTCGGTATGGCCCTGGATCTCGATGAAGGCGCCGCGGTTCTCCGCCTTGAGCTGGGCGGCGAACTCATCCAGCTGTTTTCTGGACTCGGCGTTGAGGCGCGCCTCGTTGAGGGCAAAATGCGTGATCTCGTCGGTCAGGGTCGCTTCATAGACGATCTTGCCTTCCGCCAGTCTGCCCGCCTGCATGGCGCGGTCGAGCGCCTCCCGCGCGGTGACCGACACCTGGCCGTAGGCGCTCTCGCTTTGCGCCAGGCGCTCACCCTGCTTGGTCACCAGTTCCTGCACCAGGGTCAGGCGCAGGCCTGAATCCGCCAGCGCCTTCTCGCCCTGCTCCACGCGTTGGCGGGCGCTGGCGAGATCCTGGCCGAGACCGCCCATCTTCTGGTCGATGCGCGCGATCGCCCGCGCCTGCTCTTCGCTCTCGCCGCGCAGGCGCGTGAGATCGGCGCGCAGATCGGCCAGGGTGGCGTTGGTCGTCTGCATGGCGGCTTGCCGATCGGCGCCGCCGCGGCCCTGTTCGCTCAATCCGGACTCGACGCCGCCCAGGCGCGCCGCCAGGGCATCCAGGCTGGCATGCTGCTGCTCGAGCTTGCGCTAAAGATCCTGGATCAGGCCTTGCAAGGCCGTGGTCTGCGCGTCAGCCGCCGCCGGTGCGCTCGGCGTCACGACCTGCGCCACGGCCGGCGTGGGCTGTTCCGTCGCGGCGGATGCGGGAGCGGCCGGGCTCACCGCCTGCGCGCTCGCCGGGGCAGGTGCCCGCGGCATGGCGGCCAACTGGTTTTCCAGGGCGCCGAGACGCTGTCCGGTTGCACCCAGGCTGGCGAGGACGCCGGCAACGCGCGTATCGGCAGCCTCCAGGCGGGCCTCCTGTGTATCCAGCCGGAGATGGGCACGCGCAGTGTCGGCCGTGGCGCCCTGCAGACGCTGGTTGACGGCGGCCAGGTCGGTCGCCACCTGACGCTCCAGGCTGTCGAGGCGCCGGCCCGTGGCCGCCTGATCCGCCGCCAGCGCGTGCATGCGCTGCGCGCCGGCCGTCAGTTCGCCGCGGGTTTCGCGCAGCAGCTTGCCGCTCTCGGCGGCATCGCGCTCCAGCCGGTCGGCGCGCAATTCGGCTTCGCGGATGCGCTTGGCCTGGGTGTCCAGGCCCAGCTCGATGGCCTTGAACCAGGATTCCATGCCCTGCACGCGGTCCTTGTATCGGCCCACCTCCTGGCGCACGTAATCCTGGGTGGCGCAGCCGCCCAGGCCCAGGGCCAGCAGGAGTGGCAGCAGCGTCCAGGACTGGCGCGCGGAAACAGGGCTTGGCTTGTGCCGGAACAAGGGGGAATGCATGGTGGTCGGCTCCCGGATGAGAAAAGGGTGAAAATCAGGCTGCATCAGGAGGGCTTATGCTCTCCGGCGGCGCCGCGTCAGAACCTGTCCGGTGCATACGCCTCCCGCCTTGCGGAGGCCGACCACGCCCGCGTCGCCTTCCTGGCGCGTTACAAGATCGACGGCAAGGCGCATCGCCTGGAGGAAACCGGATAAACACGTAAGCCCTTCAACCTTGATTCCACGGTTGACCGCTCATTGATCTTCGAACATCCGCATGGTTGCCGACGTTTGCGCCTTCGACGCGGTTCACCATTTGGGTGAGCCCGCTACACGCCCGCTTTCGCGTCTGTGCGGGCGCCTGGCTTTGTCGCGCCTCCTTGCGGGGAACGACCCCGCGGCGTCGTCGCTTCGCGCCAGACACCCGCACAGCCGCGCCTGCGGACGTGTTCAACCGAGGAATCAAGGTTCAATCGCTTGAAAAAACCACTATCATGAAAGGGCGGTGGTGCATCCGCCGACACCAAACCTAGAATGAGGAGACCATGATGGGCACGTTCCAGGACAAGCACGGGGTTTTTCATAACGAGCGGCGGAGCCATCCCCACCTGCGCGCCATCTTCGACGACGCGCGGGGCCGTATCGACCATTTCTTTCATGCCACCAGCGAGTGGGCCAACAGCCCGATGGAGTATCTGGCCCATCGCGTCGTGCACGAGGCCTACCCGAAACTCACGACGCACGACGTGAAAACCCTGGTCGCGGCGATCGAGCGCACCTACCAGCCGCAATAGCCGCCGCGCGCGGCATCCGGGGTAAGATGGACGGCCCGATTCCCCTTGCCCGTTCATCATGGATTACGCACTGTTGCGCGGCCTGCATGCCGCCACCGTTGTCATCACCCTGCTGCTGTTTCTGCTGCGCGGCTACTGGATGATGCGGGAGTCGCCGCGCCTGCGCGAGCGCTGGGTGCGGGTGGCGCCCCACATGAACGACAGCCTGCTGCTGCTGGCGGCGATCGCCATGCTGGTCGTGGGCGGCCTCAATCCCCTGCAGCAGCCCTGGATCCTCGCCAAGATCGTCGGCCTGCTGGCCTACATCGGCCTCGGCACCATCGCCCTCAAGCGCGGCGCGACCAGGGCGGTGCGCATCAAGGCCTTCATCGCCGCCCTCGGAGTGTTCGCCTACATCGTCGCGGTCGCCGTGACCAAGCAGGTCGTGCCGGGCATGTCATGAACGTGTTGCCGCGCATCCTGGCCGAGCGCGAGCAGTTGGTGGCGTTGCGCCACGATCTGCACGCCCATCCGGAACTGGCTTTCGACGAGCACCGCACCGCCGGCAAGGTGGCCGACTTCCTCGCGGCGCGCGGCATCGAGACGCATCGCGGCCTGGCCGGCACCGGCGTGGTAGGCGTACTGCGACGCGGCGACACAGGCCGCGCCATCGCCCTGCGCGCCG
The DNA here is from genome assembly GCA_037446455.1 of Hydrogenophilales bacterium. GTDB lineage: Bacteria > Pseudomonadota > Gammaproteobacteria > Burkholderiales > Thiobacillaceae > PFJX01. The sequence goes on from JBBIIR010000333.1 coordinate 3,016, forward strand.
ACAT
>JBBIIR010000334.1:0-3017 GCA_037446455.1 Hydrogenophilales bacterium
GGCTACGAAACAGGCGGCTTCCGGGGCGAAATCGAAGCGCAGCACGTCGGCGAGCAGTACTCCGACTTCGCCAACACGGTGGTGCCGACGCCCGACGGGCAGAGAGGCGAAATCGCGGCCTACACGGTGTGGAACGCCACCCTCAACTATCAGTTGCAGCCCAAGGGCGCCACGCTCTTCCTCACCGGCAAAAACCTCGCCGACAAGACCTACATCGTCGACCGCACCCGTGGCATTGCGGTGGGCATGCCGCGCCTGGTGCAAGTGGGTGTGAAGTACCCCTTCTGACCCCCGAGCCAGCGCGATGACCCCACGCCATCGCGCTGGCCGGCAATCCCGACCGCGGCGGGACGGCGTTCTTCAACGTGCGGTTTTTTGAATTGCCAGCAAGCCCTTTCAGGCCAGCCAGCCCACCCTTGAATTGGATTGAAAGGAGCAAGCATGTTTGCGCTTCCCCCCGCCCGCCTGGGCAGGTCCCTGAAACTCGCCGCGGCCCTGGCCGCCGTCCTCCACCCCGCGTTTGCCCTGGCCGACGCGCAACTCAAGGAGGTGGTGGTCACCGCCACGCGGACCGAGGCGGCGGCGGACAGCGTGGCCGCCAGCATCTCCAGCATCACGCGCGCGGCGCTGGACCGTCGCCTGCCGGCGGACGCCGCCGATCTGTTCCGCGATGAGCCCGATGTCGCCCTGGCGCGGGACGCGCGCCGCTTCGGGGCCACCAGCCCGAACATCCGCGGCCTGGAGGACAAGCGCGTATTGCAGTTGGTGGATGGCGTGCGCCTGCCGGATTACTACCGCGGCGGTGGGCCGACCAATTTCACCACCAGCGCGCCGTTGACCACGCCGCCGGATTTTCTCAAGCGCGCCGAAGTGCTGCGCGGCCCCGCCTCCAGCCTGTACGGCTCGGACGCCTTGGGCGGCGTGGTGGGCTATCTCACGCTGGATCCCTCCGACCTGCTGCGTTCGGGCGAGTCGTTCGCGCTGCGTCCCAAGCTGACTTATACGGGCGCCAACGACGGCTGGACCGGTACCGTGCTGGCCGCCGGCGAGGCGGGTGGCCAGCAGTGGCTGCTGGGTTACACGCGCACGCACGCGGACGCGTTCGACAACCAGGGCAAGCGCGACGTCACCGCGCCCAACCGCGAGCGGCCCAACCCGCAGGACGTGCGCGACCAGGGTCTGCTCGCCAAGCTGGCGCTCAAGCCCGCGCCGGGACACGAACTGAAGCTGAGCGTGGAGGGCGCGAAGCAGGATACCGAGGTGGTGGTGAAGCGCCTGCACGCATCCTTGCCCAAGGTCACCGCGATGGAGGGCGACGACCACGCCAGGCGCTTGCGCGGCACGCTGGAATGGCGCCATCTGCCCGCCGGCGGGGTCTACGATCGCCTTACGGCGCGGCTTTATCACCAGGACAGCGAAACCACCAACAACAACCGCCAGACCCGCACCAACACCGGCGCCACCTGCTCGGCGACGGCCGGTACGGGAAACAACTGCGCCATCGTTCAGGAATTCCGCTTCGATCAGACCCTCACGGGGGCCGGGGCGCAGGTGGAAAAGGCCTGGAGCAGCCACTTCCTGATTGCGGGCCTGGAGCTCTCCCGGCTGGAATCGGAGCAGAAACGCGATGCGACCGTGCGCAACCTGACCACCGGCAGCACGACCAAGACACTCGCCGGGGATGTTCATCCGCTGCGCGATTTCGCGCCCGGCCATACCGACACCCTCGGCTTGTACGTGCAGGATGACATCGAACTGGCGGGCGGGCGCTTCACGCTGACCCCGGGTCTGCGCTACGACTGGCGCAAGCTGAAGCCCGAACCGGACGCGCTGTCGCTGGCCGTGCTCGCGGCCAACAACAATCAGGCCGCGACGCAGACCGACGGGGCGTTCTCGCCGAAGATCGCCGGCCTGTGGCGGCTGGATGGCGGCTGGTCGGTGTTCGGCCATGTCGCGCGCGGCTTCCGCGCGCCGTCCTACAACGAGGTCAACGGCCACTTCCGCAACACCACGCAAAGTTACGGCGTGGCGCCCAATCCCGATCTGAAGCCGGAAACCAGCGTCGGCGGGGAACTCGGCGTGCGTCTGGCGCGCGGGGGCCTACGCGGTCAATTGTCGTTCTACGACAACCGCTACGAGGACTTCATCGCCAGTGTGCGCCTGACCTGCCCGGGCGACCCGCGTTGCATCGCCGGTCTGACCAACACCAACACATCGGAGAATCTGGCCAAGGTGCGCATCTACGGCGCCGAGGCGCGCATGACCTGGGACATCCAGCCCGGCTGGCGTCTGAGCGGCGCGTTGGCTTATGCGCATGGCCAGGACGAGGAACGAGACCGGCCCCTCGACAGCATCGAGCCCACGCGCATGATGCTGGCGGTCACGCGCGACGCCGACCGCTGGGGGACGGAGGCGCGCCTGCGCGCTGCCCAGGGGGTGCGCCGTGTGAACGACTGCGTAACGGCCGCTTGCACCGGCACCGGCTACTCGCCCTGGTTCCGTCCCTCGGGCTACGGTGTGCTCGATCTGTCCGCCTGGTACGAGCCGACCAAGAACGCGCGCCTGGTGGTCGCGGTGAACAACGTCACCGACCGCAAATACTGGCTGTGGAGCGACATTCGTCACGCCGACGCGCGCAACCCGCAGGGCGTGGACTTCTACTCGCAGCCCGGACGGCATGTCTCCGCCAGTTTCGAGCACCGCTTCTGAGCGCCCCCAGGGCCGGGCCTGGCCCGGCCCGCCCCCCGTGGGGGTCAAGAAAGCTCGGGGCGGCCCTTCGTTTTCTTGAGAGCCACTTCACCGTCGCCGCCCGTCGTCCAGCATGCCCACCTCTCGCGCACGGGGCAGGACGGCGGGTCGGCGACCCCTCTACCGCATTCGGAGAAGCCCCGCCATGCATAGCGAACCGCCCCAACTCCAGGCCATCCGCCTGCTCGCCGCCGCCTGCCATCACCTGTCGTCCTGCCCGCAACCCGGGAACTCGCGGTCGGCCCATGCCGCCGTCCGGGAGCTCGAAG
>JBBIIR010000335.1:0-2977 GCA_037446455.1 Hydrogenophilales bacterium
CGTGGTGGCCACCGTATACTGTTTGCCGGCCAGCAGTTTGGCGTTCATGCGGGCATCGACGCCCTGATCGAGAAACACGCAGCCCTGCCGCGCGTCCATGTCCAGCACGCTGGAAAGCACGAAGTCCTTGCCGTTTTCGGCGTACAGGGCGACCAGGGTCTTGCCGTGCATCACCTCGGCCAGATAACGCTGGATGTCGCGCAAATGGCTGACCAGGTAGCGGCCGCGATCCTCCGTGGAGACGAGTTCGATCTTCATGGCCGGGAATTGTAATGGAGGGGGGGCTAGACTTTAGATATAGGGAGCGCGCATTCTTGCCTTCTGCGCAGAGCGTGGGTTCAAGGAATTGGGCGTGCGGACCGATAAGCAGTAGACCGATTGTGTGGGTGAGTGGTATTTCCGGCGGCGCCGAAGGGCAAAGGGACGCAAGGGGGAGAGAATGGGGTTTTTCGAGAAACTACGCTTCGGCAGTAAGCAATGGGCGCTGACCATTGCCGAAGTGGAGTCCTCGCGCTTGAAGAATGTGGGCGTCGTGCGCCCGCAAAGCAGCTTCGTCAGCGATGCCGCCGGCGAGCAGATCCGCCGCGACGCCTTCAAGATTCGCCTGGCGCATAGCGAGGAGAGGGCGCGGGATGCGCGCTTTCTTGTCGAGAAGCGCTATGGCGAGAAAGGCTATGCCACCCATGTTGCGCGCACCCCAAACGCGAGTCCGGAGCGCATCACGCTCGCCACCTACAAGGACGATGAGGTGGTCGGCACCCTCTCCGTCAACTTCGACATCGGCACGGGCCTGTTCGCCGACGAGTTGTACAAGAGCGAAGTCGATGTGTTCCGCGACAGGCAGGGCAGTCTGGTCTGCGAGTTCACCAAGCTCGCCATCGACTCCAGGCGGGCCTCCAAACGCATGATGGCCGGGCTCTTCCATATCGCCTACCTCTACGCACATCGTCTCTGGGGCTACAGCGACATCCTCATCGAGGTGAATCCCGACCATGTCAGTTTCTACCAGCGCATGCTCGGCTTCGAGGTCAGCGGCCCCGAACGCCTGTGCGCGCGGGTCGGCGCGCCCGCCGTGCTGTTGCGCCTGGACGCGAATTACGCCGAGCGCATGATTCTCGAATATGGCGGGCGGGCCAGCCAGTTCCGCCAGGAAAAAACGCTCTATCCGTACTTCCTTCCGCCCGACGAAGAGAATGAAATCATCACCAGGCTCTCGCGGTAATGATGCCGGCCCTGTTCCAGGCTTGACCGCATGACCGCGTTTGCCTACGACCTCGCCTTTTCCCGCAACATCGGCTGGGTGACCGAAGCCGAGCAGGCGCGGCTACGTGGCAGCCGGGTGGCCATCGCCGGCATGGGCGGAGTGGGCGGTTTCCACCTGCTCACCCTCGCCCGCCTGGGTGTCGGAAAATTTAACATCGCCGATCCGGACACTTTCGAGCTGGCCAACTTCAACCGCCAGGCCGGCGCCGGCATGACCTCCCTGGACCGGGCCAAGGTCGAGGTGCTGGCCGAGCAGGCCCGCCAGATCAACCCCGAACTCGACTTGCGCGTGTTCCCGCGAGGTGTCCAGGCCGACAACCTGGAAGATTTCTTCCGCGACGTCGATCTCTACGTCGACGGCCTCGATTTCTTCGCCTTCCCGGCGCGGAAAATGGTCTTCGCGCATTGCCACGCGCGCGGCATACCCGCCATCACCGTCGCCCCCCTGGGCATGAGCGCCGCGCTGGTCAATTTCCTGCCCGGCGGCATGAGTTTCGCGGACTATTTCCAGTGGGGCGACCGGCCGGAACTGGAAAAGGCCGTGCGCTTCCTGGTGGGCCTGGCGCCCACCGCCCTGCACCGCCACTACCTGGCGGACCGCTCGCGCGTGAATCTGGCCGAGCGCCGCGGCCCCTCCACCGTCATGGCCTGTTCCCTGTGCGCCGGGGTCGCCGGCTGCGAAGCGCTGAAGATCCTGCTCGGCCGCGGTCGCGCGCGCGCCGCGCCGCACGCGGTGCAGTTCGATGCCTACCGCAACAAGCTTGGTCACACCTGGCGGCCGGGCGGCAACCGGCACCCGCTCAACCGCCTGGCCATCGCCGTGGCCGGCAAGATGCTCGGAATCACGGACAACGCCGTCCGTCCATGATGTATCCGCCCGACCCCGCCTATACGAAGGGATTGCGCATGACGCTGGGATTGAGGGAGGCCTTCAACGAATTTTTCGAGCTGATCCACGCCGACACCGAGGAGTTGCGCCATCAGGTCTATCAATTGCGCTATCAGGTGTATGTTCTGGAGACCGGCTTCGAGCCCCCTGACCGCTGCATCTGCCAGGACTTCCCGGGCAATGGCCGCATTTGCATGGAAAAGGACGAGTTCGACGCGCGTTCCGACCACTATCTGGTGCGTCACCGCCGCACCGGCGTGTACGCCGCCACTACCCGGCTGATCCTGCCGGATCGGCTGTCGCCGCAAGCGATCTACCCCATCGAGAGCCATTGCAGTCTGGACAAGCCGGTGACCGACACCGATCTGCGCCTCCGCCTGGGCGAGATCTCGCGCTTCGCGGTATCCAAGGTGTTCAAGCGGCGGATCGGCGAAGCCGGCACCCTGGCGGGTGTCGCCGAAGACGTCGAGATTTATTTCGAGGAGGACGAGCGTCGCGTCCTCAACCACATTTCCCTGGGGCTGATGGCGGCGATCCTGGGCATGGCCCACGAACACGGCGTCAGCCACTGCTATGCCGTCATGGAACCCGCCCTGCTGCGCCTGCTCTCCCGTTTCGGCGTGCTCTATGAGCGCATCGGCCCGGACGTGAACTACCACGGCCTGCGCGTGCCCTGCCTGATTCCGCTGGCGGACGCCACCGACAATATCCATCAAGTCGCACCTCCGGTATGGGAGTTGATCACCAATGCGGGGGCATGGCAGGGACGTTCGTCCGCGCGGGCTGGATAAGCCCCGCCGGGCTCTCTACAATGCCCGTCCCGAC
>JBBIIR010000336.1:0-2975 GCA_037446455.1 Hydrogenophilales bacterium
CCTCGACGTGGGCGGCGCCGCGCCCGAGGCGGCGGGATTCGAGGCGCTGCTGAAAGGGCTGAAGGCGCGCATCGACAATGACGATCAACTGCTGGAAGAGGGCGGCCGCCTGCTGGACGACCTGCATCGCGCATTTACAGACTCTCAAGGAACCTGACATGAACGACACCCCCCCGCTTGACCGACCCGCCCACCCGTCCTTCGGCGAGGCCTTCCTGTACTGGCTCAAGCTCGGCTTCATCAGCTTCGGCGGCCCCGCCGGGCAGATCGCCATCATGCACCAGGAGCTGGTGGAGAAACGCCGCTGGATCGGCGAACACCGCTTCCTGCACGCGCTCAATTACTGCATGGTGCTGCCGGGCCCCGAGGCGCAGCAACTCGCCATCTACATCGGCTGGCTGCTGCATCGCACCTGGGGCGGCATCGTCGCCGGCACCCTGTTCGTGCTGCCATCGCTGTTCATCCTCGCGGCCCTGACCTATGTGTATATGGCGTTCGGCGACCTCACCCTGGTCCAGGGCATCTTCAACGGCATCAAGCCCGCCGTGGTGGCCATCGTCGTCTTCGCCGCCTGGCGCATCGGCTCGCGGGCGTTGAAGAACAAGCTGCTGTGGGCCATGGCGGCGCTGTCCTTCATCGCCATCTTCGCCCTGAAGGTGCCCTTCCCCTACATCGTCATCGGCGCCGGCATCCTGGGCTTCATCGGCGGCAAGCTCTGGCCGGACAAGTTCAAGGTGGGCGGCGGCCACGGCGCCTCCGACAAGGACTACGGTCCCGCGCTCATCGACGATGACACGCCGCCCCTGTCCCATACCCGCTTCCGTTGGCCGTATCTGGCCATCCTGCTGGTGGTGGCCCTGGCGATCTGGGGTGCGGCCATGCTCAGCCTGAGCCATCCGGTGCTGAAGGACATGGGCGAGTTCTTCACCAAGGCCGCCCTGGTCACCTTCGGCGGCGCCTATGCCGTGCTGCCCTACGTCTACCAGGGCGGCGTCGAAACCTACGGCTGGCTCACCGGCGCGCAGATGATCGACGGCCTCGCCCTGGGCGAGACCACGCCGGGGCCGCTGATCATGGTGGTGGCCTTCGTCGGCTTCGTCGGCGCCTGGACCAAGGAGATCTTCGGCCCCGACGCTCTGTTGCTGGCCGGCTTCGCCGGCGCCTCGGTGGCCACCTTCTTCACCTTCCTGCCCAGCTTCATCTTCATCCTGGCCGGCGCGCCGCTGGTCGAATCCACGCACGGCGACCTCAAGTTCACGGCGCCGCTGACCGGCATCACCGCCGCCGTGGTGGGGGTGATCCTGAATCTGGGCCTGTTCTTCGGCTGGCACGTGATCTGGCCGCGCGCCACCGAGGCCGCCCCCTTCTCCGGCGGCTTCGAGTGGTTCTACGCGCTGATGTCGGTGGCCGCCTTCATCGCCCTGTGGAAGTACAAGCAGGACATCATGAAGGTCATCGGCGCCTGCGCCGCCATCGGCCTGGTTTACACCTTCACCCTTGGAGCCTGAGCATGGACCGCGCCATCTCTCCCGCCACCCTGCAAGCCGAGTTCGCCGGCAAGTTCATCCTCGACGTGCGCCGCGTCGATGACCTTGCGGCTTCCAGCGAGCAACTGGCGGGCGCCAACTGGAAAGACCCCACCCGCATCGGCGAGTGGGCCGACAGCCTGCCCAAGGATCAGGACATCGTCCTCTACTGCGCGCGCGGCGGTTCCGTCTCCAACAGCGTGGTGGACGCGCTCCAGGCCAGGGGGCTGCAGGCCCGCTTCATCGAGGGCGGCATCGAGGGCTGGAAGGCGGCCGGCGGCGCGGTGACGGCGAAGTAAGGCCATCGCTCGTATCATTTGCCGGTGTTGCACCCACCGCCAGGAGACCGAGATGAGTAATGCCGAGCACTGGGAAAACGTCTATCGCGGCAAAGCGATCGACCGGGTGAGCTGGTACCAGGCCCAGGCCGATCTGTCGCTCGCCCTCATCCGCCAAACCGGCCTGGCGCCGGAAGCGGCGCGCATCATCGACGTCGGCGCCGGCGCCTCGGTGCTGGCCGACAACCTGATCGAGGCAGGTTTCCGCCATCTCAGCGTCCTCGACATCGCCGCGCCGGCCCTGGCGGTCAGCAAGGCGCGGCTGGGCGAACGCGCCGGCCTGGTGGATTGGATGGTCGGCGACGTGACCGCCGTCGATCTGCCGGAATCCGGCTTCGACATCTGGCACGACCGCGCGGTGTTCCATTTCCTCACCCGCGAGGAGGATCGCCGCCGCTATGTGGCCCAGGTCTGGCGCGCGGTGCGTCCGGGTGGCTTCGTCATCGTCGCCACCTTCGGCCCCAACGGGCCCACGCAATGCTCCAACCTCGATGTCTGCCGCTATGCGCCGGAAGCCCTGCACGGCGAATTCGGCGCCGGGTACGAGCTGGTCTCGCACCGTACCGAGCTGCATGCCACGCCGGCGGGCAAGGAACAGGAATTCGTCTATTGTTTTTGCCGGCGCAAGGCCTGATGCGGACGACGCCGGCGCCCCAAGGAGCGGTCAACTGAGGTTTTTAGGATGATCCTGCCGGATGGCGTCGCCCCCGCGGCCCGCCCGCTGCTGATCGCCCGCGCCCTGCGGGCCTTCGTCGATGGTTTCATCTGCGTCCTGCTGCCGGCCTATCTGCTGGCCCTGGGTTTGGGCGCCTTCGAGGTGGGCCTCATCAGCACGGTGACTCTGCTGGGGTCGGCTTCCCTCACCCTGCTGCTCGGCGCCCACGGCCACCGCTTCCATCATCGCCCCTTGCTGCTGGGCGCGGCCCTGCTCATGGCCGCGACCGGCCTGCTGTTCGCGGGGCTGTCCTCGTTCTGGCCGTTGCTGCTGGTGGCTTTCGTCGGCACCCTCAATCCCAGCTCCGGCGACGTCAGCGTGTTCCTGCCCCTGGAACATGCCCGTTTGGCGGAGGCGGCACAAGGCGACGCCCGCACCACCCTGTTCGCCCGCTAC
>JBBIIR010000337.1:0-2973 GCA_037446455.1 Hydrogenophilales bacterium
CACGGCGGCGCGCTGCGCGGGCCGAACGCCGGTGGCGCTCTCGATGAGCTGGACCACCAGGCTGTTGACGCTGGCGCCTTCATCCAGCGCCCTGGCCTTCAGGCGCTTGAGGGCTTCCTCATCCAGATTGCGTATGCTCAGGGCAGTCATGATGGCACCTCGTGATGGCAAATTGATTTAATGAATGATAGCAGTGGGCCTGGGGAGTTTTCCCTGCTCCGAAGAAACGGGTACGGCCCACGCGGATTGAAGCGCCGCATCCTTTTAACGTGAAAGTCGCGCGGCGAATTCTCGAAGTCATGTCCGTTAGGCACCACCTGCGTGCCCATGACGCTGTAGGGATAGCGTCGGCCTGAGCCCAGCGGGCGATGAAGGCGTCGGCGGTCACGGCATCAGTGCCGGGCGTAGGGCTGGATGAGTTGGGCGGCGTCCAGCATGGGGTAGTGCTTGCGGTTGAGGGTGGCCAGGGGCAGGCCTTGCCGTTGCGCGGTGGCGGCGATGAGGGCGTCGTTGAGGCCGACGCCGTGGCTCTTGCCGTAGTCGCGCCGCAACAGCCCGCCCTGGCGCGCGGTGTCGGCGTCCAGGGGCAGCACCCGGAAGGTGGCCAGCAGGTCGTCCAGCGCCTGACGCTCCGGGCCTTCCCGCACGCCCACATGCAGTTCCGCCACAGTCACCGCCGACACCGCCGTTTCCCGCGGCAGGGCCAGCAGGAAATCGCGCGCCTCGGGGCGGCCCCGCAGGAAATCGATGAGCACATCGGTATCAAGCAGCATCGTGCCAGTCGCCGAAGCGTTCCTCGGCGCGCAGGGCGTCCAGGCCGGCGACGTCGCGCTCCCGCCAGAGGCCGAAGGCGGCGGCGCGCCGTCGGCGCCAGTCGGTCTCGGCCGCCGTTTGCAGGTAGTGATCCACTGCCTCGCGGATCACGGCGCTGAGGGTCGCGCCCTTTTCCCTGGCAAGGCGCCGCAGGCCCGCCTGTTCGGCGTCGGTGAGATAGATTTGAGTGCGCTGCATGATGTATGTGTTTTTGATTGATGATGTATGTTGTGCCGCGAACGTCGCCCTGTCAACGCGAGCCGATCGGCGCGCGGGTCTCCCTGCTTCGAAGGCACGGGGAGCAGCCTGCGGTTCGGGTGGTGACCTTGTGGTCCTTATCAACCCGCTTGACCGGTCGCACACTCATTCCAGCCAATAGGCTTCGATCAGTTCGCCATCCTGGTCGAGCAACCACCACTCGATAGCCCTCTTGGCGGCCGTCAGGCACAGTCATCACCGTCATCCCCGCCGAACAGGAAGCTCAGCCCCACAACCGCCAGCAGCATGCGCACAAAGCCGCCCAGGCTGGGCTGGTAGCCTTCGGAGAAAAAGAACAACCCCGTAAGCACATAGACGAAAGCCATGAAGACGACGAACAACAATGCGAGGGCAAACAGGATTTCCATGAACCTTGATTCCTCGGTTGACCGCTATTTTGTCTTCGTAAAGCCGCATGCTTGCTGAAGTTCGTGCCTTCGACTCCGTTCACCATCTGGGTGAGCCCGCTACACGCCCGCTTTCGTGTCTGTGCGGGCGCCTGGCTTTGTCGCTCCTCCTTGCGGGGAACGACCCCGCTGCGTCGTCGCTTCGCCCCAGACACCCGCGCAGCCACGCCTGCGGACGTGTTCAACCGAGGAATCAAGGATGAATTTCTCCTCGTCTGGACCGCGAAACCGCTATGGCATGTTCAGTCGTCATCCGCCAGGGAAGACCCGATCCAGCTGCCCAGGGCGATGGCGCCCACCCAGCCCCAGAATCCCATGCCCTGACGCCGGTTCCGCCTTACCGAGGGTAGCGGAGGCTTGGCGCGTTTCCGGATCCAGGCTTGTAACAGCTTGACCTCCGGCGCGGCGGTAAGGGTGACGGTCAGAGGCAATTCCACCACGCCCTCCGTCGGCAAACCCTGTGCGCGCAGGGCTCCCACCGGGTCTTCGAGGATATGCACGAGCGTTTCCAGGCCGCTGGCCAGGTCGCGCAACACCTGGCGGTAGGCGCTGGCCAGCCAGTCGCGCGGGTCGCGTTCCTCCGGCTCGGGGTAAAGCCGCTGCACCTCGCGCAGGCGCGCGGCCCAGTCGTCGATCCAGGCCAGCAAGGCGCGAGCGGCCCGGTCGGCTTCCTCGGCTTGACCGGAAGCGAGCGCCACGTTGGCCAGCGCGCCCTCGACGATGCTTGTGATACGCCCGATACCGGCGTACAGATAGTCGAGATGCCATTGGATTTCCGGCCGCATGTCCGCGCAAGGGATGGTGGCCGCCTCGCGCTCGTCGATCACTTCGCGCAGGCGGACCAGCACGGGGGCGAGCGCGGTCTTCAGGGCCTGATGATGGGGGGCGAGTTGGAAGTCGTTCATGTGTGCATGCCTCCTATCCAGCGCGCGGGTGGCCGAATGATCAGGGATGATGCAAGCCAGCTCATCAGCAATCGCCATCGTCGTCACCGCCAAACAGCCAGGAAAGGCTGAGGATGACCAGCAACGCCATGAGCAGGCCGCGCTCGTCGCCCGCGCTGTCCAGGAGGGCGCCGAGGGCCTTGTAAATCAGCATGAACAGACCCAGAAACAGGCCCAGTATCACGACAAGAATAAAAACCAGCGCCAGCGATTCCATGGATTTCCTCCTCTGCGTTCGTCACGCAAACCGAGATTTCACGGGAGATGACTCCATGATGGCCAAGGCCAGGCTCAAAACCCGAGCCCGCGGCATCGACCCGCGCCGGACCGGTTATTCGGGGTATTGCGAAATGGCGGCGCGCAGGCGCTGGACGACGGCGGCGCGCAATTCCGGCGGCGCCACCACCTCCACGTCCGGGCCGTACTTGAGGATGTCCAGCAGCAGTTCGCGGGGATCGGCGTAGGGCACGGTCAGTTCATAGCGGCCGTCGTCCAGCCAGCGGCCTTGCTGGTCGGCATGCCAGCGTTCCTCCGCCACCCAGCGGGCGCGC
>JBBIIR010000338.1:0-2957 GCA_037446455.1 Hydrogenophilales bacterium
CCTTGCGGGGAACGACCCCGCGGCGTCGTCGCTTCGCGCCAGACACCCGCACAGCCGCGCCTTCGGACGTGTTCAACCGAGGAATCAAGGTTTAATGATCTCGCCAATCTTGGCCGCCAGGCTGGCCTTGACCAGCATTTCCTCGGCGTCCTGACGTTCCATGTCGGCGTATACATTGCCGCTGCTCGTTTCGATATCAGTCATTTCCGTGCCCTTTCGCGTGTGCTTCAGCCGCTTTCAGCCGCTCCCTGATCAAGTCGAGGTCGCGTTTGGGTGTCGCGATGCCCTGCGTCGATTTCAAGGCCGTCGACGTGCCGGACGAGTTCTCCGAGAAGCCGCGCATTCTCATCCTGGCCTGCGAGAACGACGTCCACCCGGCGCTCGACATGGCCGGCAGGAAACGCAAACAGGGGCCGCGGCCCCTGTTTGCGTTGGTGCGGTCCCGGTCTACTTGCAGCCCATCGCGGCGCGCATCTTGCCCATGCGCTGGGCTTGGATGCCGGTGCCGATGGCCTTGGCGTCGGCGTTCTTGCCGGCGTAGATCATGGGCACGATCTCACCGTCACGAGTGGCCTTGAACTCCTCCCAGGTCGGCTTGAAGGCGGCCGCCTTCGCCGCGTCGTCGGCGTTATAGCTCTTCGCCATGGCGGCTAGGGTGGCGTCGACCTTGGCGGTGGCGGCGGCGATGTTGGCCTTCAGCACATCGTTGGCGGCCTTGTCGCTGGAGTCGAGCATCTTGACCAGGTTGGCGCGCGCGTCCATCAGGGCGGCGCAGGCGTCGGCGGCGGGGGCGGCCAGCGCGGCGCCGCTGGAGAAGACGGCCAGGGAGGCGAGCAGGAGCAGGGATTTCTTGTACATGGCGGGTCCTTTGCGAAACGTTGCGGGAACAGCGACGATGACCCGACGCGCCGGTCAGCGGAAAACCGGTTCGCGGACGCTCGGGGGTTGCCATCTTGTTGAAAGACCCTGCTGAATTCATTGGATACCCGTCAACTCTTTCGCATGTCCTGGACCCTCGCGCGCCGGGGCGGGCAGCGGATAGCTCGTGTATCGTTACGGCTGGTCACAACCGAAGGCGACAGAACGAGCATGAAAGGCCCGAAAACCTACGACGAGTACGTCGACCTAGTGCACCAGGCGGTGTACGAGATCGACGAGATGCGCGCCGGCATCGACTACGATCCGGAGAACGCGGAGCGCTGGTCCAACATGCTGGACCACCTCGATGGCGTGCTGCGCAAGCTCTACGACGACATGATCGCGGACCAATACCAGTTTCCCACCGGCAAGGATCTGCCCTACATGCAGTTTCTCAACCGCTGGGGTCGGGAGATCCCCTTCAAGCAACTGCTGGTGGTGATCAACCAGGCGCACAAGGACGGCCTGTCGCATGGGTAAGCTCATCACCCTCATCCTGCTGGTCCTGCTTGGCGTCTATCTCTACCGCCGCATGACGCGGCAGCGCGATGCCGCCGCCGACACTCGCGAAGCCCCGGCGGCGGAGGACATGGTGCGCTGCAAGACCTGCGGGGTGAACCTGCCCCGCTCGGAGGCCATCCTCAGCGGGGGACGTTTCTACTGTTGCGATGAACATCGCCGCGCCGATTCCTGATGCTCCCGCCGCCGGTTATCCGGACGGTTTCTGGCGGTCCCTGGTCCATCTCAATCATTTCCGGCTGTTCCTGGCCTGCGCGCTGGGGCTGACGGGGCTGCTGTCCGGCCAGCCCTTCACCCGGCTGGACCATCCCGTCCTCTTCACCCTCATCTGCGCCGTCTATTTCCTCAGCGCCCTGCTGTTTCGCCGGCCGCTGTCGACGCGCGGCGAAGCCTTCGAGCGCCAGGTGGTCCGCCAGGTCAGCGCCGACATCGCCTGCCTGGGCCTGCTCATGCATCTCTCCGGCGGCAACGCCAGCGGCATGGGCCTGCTGCTCATCGTCACCGTGGCGGCGGTGGGCATGCTGCCGGAGACCCGCGCCGTCTTGTTCTGGGCGGCGGTGGCTTCCCTGGTGGTGCTCGGCGAGCAGACCCTGCAGCTCGTGCGTTTCGAAACCGGCGTCGGCGGCTTCGTCCGCGCCGGCATGCTGTCCCTCGGTTTTTTTGGCGTCGCCCTGCTGTCGCATGCCCTGGCGCGCGGCGCCCTCGCCGCCGCCGCCCTGGCGCGGGAGAAGTCGCGCCAGGCGGAGAGCCTCGCGCGCATCAACGAACGCGTCATCCAGGAACTGCCTTACGCCGTGCTGGCGGTGAACGGCGAGGGCGAGGTGCTGCAATACAACGCGCGCGCCGAGCGCCTGCTGGCGACGCGCTTCCATGCCGGCTGCGGCCTCACCCGCTGCGCGCCCGCGCTCGCCGGCCTGTGGACGGCCTGGCGGCAGAACCGGGCGCTGCCGGAACATCCCTTCCAGGTCGACGAGGACGGCCACCGCCTGCGCGCCCGCTTCATCGAGCTGGAGCCCACGCGCCGCGAGGGCGCGGTGGTGGTGCTGGAGGACATGACCGAGCTGGAAGCGCAGGCGCAGAAGATGAAGCTGGCCTCGCTGGGCATGCTGACCGCCAACCTGGCGCACGAAATCCGCAATCCCCTGTCCGCCATCAGCCACGCCGCCGGACTGCTCAAGGAGGACGCGCGCGACGGCATCGCCCCCAAGCTGACGCGCATCATCGAGGACCATGTGCGCCGCCTCAACGGCCTGGTGGAGGATGTGCTGTCGCTCAACCGCCGCGACCGGCTGCGGCGCGAAGAGGTCGACCTGGAGGAGTTCCTGCCGGCCTTCGTGCAGCATTTCTCGCAGCGCGAATCGGTGGGGCCGGGCGTGGTGCACGTGCACCTGCCCAGGCGGAGCGGGGTCTGCATGGATCGCGGCCACCTTGAACAGATCCTGTGGAACCTGATGCGCAACGCCTGGCGCTACTGCAGCCGCCGGCCCGGCAGCATCCGCATCCGCGTCGCCGCCGCCGAG
>JBBIIR010000339.1:0-2933 GCA_037446455.1 Hydrogenophilales bacterium
GTGCATGCCATGTCCTCTCCAAGAACCTTCTGTAGGATCGAGTAGTTACACATATTTGTTAAAGGAAACTTTCATGAAAGAACTGCAAGCCATCATCGAGGAAGCCTTCGAGCGCCGCGCCGACATCACCCCGCGTAACGTGGAGCCCAAGGTCAAGGATGCGGTCATGGCCGTCATCGACCTACTGGACAAGGGCGAATTGCGCGTCGCCGAACGCAGCGAGGGACAGACCTGGGTCACCCACCAGTGGATCAAGAAGGCGGTGCTGCTGTCCTTCCGCATGGAGGACAACTTCTTCATCAAGGGTGGCTTCACCAACTACTACGACAAGGTGCCTTCCAAGTTCGCCGACTACAACAGCCGCGACTTCCGCGAGGGCGGTTTCCGCGTGGTGCCGCCCGCCGCCGCGCGCAAGGGCTCCTACATCGCCCGCAACGTCGTGCTGATGCCTTCCTACGTCAACATCGGCGCCTATGTCGACGAAGGCGCCATGGTCGATACCTGGGCCACCGTCGGTTCCTGCGCGCAGATCGGCAAGAACGTGCACCTGTCCGGCGGCGTCGGCATCGGCGGCGTGCTGGAACCGGTGCAGGCCGGTCCCACCATCATCGGCGACAACTGCTTCGTCGGCGCCCGCTCGGAAGTGGTGGAGGGCGTCGTGGTGGAGGACAACTGCGTCATCTCCATGGGCGTCTACATCGGCCAGAGCACCCGCATCTACGACCGCGAAACCGGCCAGGTGCACTACGGCCGGGTGCCCGCCGGCTCGGTGGTGGTGAGCGGCAACCTGCCCTCCGCGGACGGCAAGTACAGCCTGTATTGCGCGGTCATCGTCAAGAAAGTGGACGAGAAGACCCTGTCCAAGGTCGGCATCAACGAACTGCTGCGCGGCATTTAAGTCCGGCGGATCGCCGCCGTTATAGGGTTTGCGCAAAGCCCCGGGCGCCGGCGTTTCTTTCGCCGGCGCCCCGTCCCCGCCCATCTCGTCACCCATTCCGAGCATCATGGCCGACCTCACCACGGCGGAAGCCGAAAAAATCATCGCCAGCGTGGCCATACCGCCCCGCCCCGCCATCGTCAACGCGGTGCTGGAAGAACGCGGCAAGGATGCGCCCGACCTGCGCCGCATCACCCAGCTCATTTCCACCGACGTGAGCCTGGCCGCCGCGGTGCTGAAGACGGTCAACTCGCCCTTCTTCGGCCTGCGCCGGCAGGTCGCCTCGATCGAGCACGGCGTCAACATGCTCGGCATGAAGAACATCGGCGCCCTGGTGATGAGCCTCTCCCTGCGCAACGCCGTGCCCACCCAGGGCCTGGATCGCTTCTGGGACGAGGCGGCGCGCACCGCCCTGGTGTCCGCCTATCTGGCGCATGCGCTCGGCTGCGCCGCCAAGGAGGATGCGCACCTCTTCGGTCTCTTCCACAACGCCGGCATCCCCCTGCTCATGCGTCGTTTCCCGCACTACAAGGACGTGCTGCGCAAGGCGAATTGCGAAAACGATCGCAGCTTCACGGATGTCGAGGACGCCGAGCTCGGCACCAACCACGCGGTGGTGGGCGCCCTGCTGGCCAAGGGCTGGCAGTTGCCGGAACATATCCGCGTGGCCATCGGCCAGCATCACGACCTCGATATCTTCAGCTCCCACCTGCCATCCGAATCGCTCAACCTGGTTGCCCTCGCGCTGCTGGCGGAGCACATCGAAAGCTCGGTTTCCAGGCTGGTGACCGGCTCCGAATGGGAAAAGCGCGGCGCCAGCGTGCTGGGCCACCTGATGCTGGACGAGGAGCAGTGCGACGAATTGATGAAGGATGCCCAGAACATGCTGGATGAGTCCGGGCTCTGATCTCCGCTCAGCCCGGTCCCGGCCATGGCCTGGCAATTCTGGATCGACCGCGGCGGCACCTTCACCGACGTCGTCGCCCGCGCGCCCGACGGGCGCCTGATCCAGCGCAAGCTGCTGTCGGAAAACCCCCTCGCCTACGCCGACGCGGCCATCGCCGGCATGCGCGCGATGCTCGGCCTGAAGCCGGACGATGCGCTGCCCGCCGAGGCCATCGCCGCCGTGAAAATGGGCACCACGGTCGGCACCAACGCCCTGCTCACGCATACTGGCGAAGCCACCCTGCTGGTGGTCACCGAGGGCTTCGCCGACGCCCTGGAAATCGGCGACCAGGCCCGGCCGGACATCTTCGCGCTGGACATCCGCAAGCCGGCGCCGCTGTATGCGCGGGTGATGGAGGCGGCGGAGCGCGTCGCCGCCGACGGCGGCGTGCTCCGCCCTCTGCAGCGGGAGGACCTGGCGCAAGGCTTGGCCGAGGCCCGCAAATCGGGCCTGAAGGCCTGCGCCATCGCCTTCGTGCATGCCTGGAGGAATCCCGCGCATGAGCTGGAAGCGGCGGCGATCGCGCGGCAGGCCGGCTTCGAGCAGGTCAGTCTTTCGCACCGGGCCAGCCCCCTCATCAAGTTCGTGCCGCGCGCCGAAACCGCCGTGCTCGACGCCACGCTGTCGCCGCCGGTGCGGCGCTACGTCGCGCAGGTCGCGCGGGCCCTGCCGGCGGGCACGCCCCTGGAATTCATGCAGTCCAACGGCGGCCTCGTCGAGGCGGCGCAATTCCAGGGCAAGGACAGCGTGCTGTCGGGTCCCGCCGGCGGCCTCATCGGCATGGCCAAGATCGGCCGCGCCGCGGGTTTCGAACGGCTCATCGGCTTCGACATGGGCGGCACCTCGACCGACGTCTCCCTCTTCGCCGGCGAGTTCGAGCGCAGCCTCGACACCCGCATCGCCGGCCACCGCATCCGCGTGCCCATGCTGGGCGTGCACACCGTCGCGGCGGGCGGCGGCTCCCTCCTCAAATTCGACGGCCAGCGCCTGCTGGCGGGACCGGCGTCGGCCGGCAGCCTGCCCGGCCCCGCCTGCTACCGCAACGGCGGC
>JBBIIR010000340.1:0-2923 GCA_037446455.1 Hydrogenophilales bacterium
CGGGCCGGCTTTTCTGGTCTACCGCAACTTCGAGGTGATCCTGGCCTGGAACCGCTCGGTGCATTACGCCCTCAGCGTCACCCTGCTGGCCGACCGCCTGCGCGGCATCGAGGGTCCCCGGCTCGGTCGCGGCGCCGACAACCGCGCGCTGAGCCGCGAGGAAATCCTCGAATTACAGAGCCTGCTGCTGCGCCTGGGACACGACCTGGGCGAGCCGGACGGGGTCGCGGGACGGCGCACGCGGGAAGCGGCGCGGCGCTTCCAGAAAGACAAGGGCCTGCCGGTGGATGGCTACGTCTCGCACAGCCTGCTCGAACGCCTGCGCGAGACCACCCGCAACGCGCAACAGGCGGAACCGGCCGGACTGTCGCTTTCCTGAGGCGGAACGCGGCGAACCTCAGCCGCCAGGCTCCGGCGGACTGTCGCGCAGGCGCCGGGCCATGCGAACATTCGACGGCGTGACGGCGCCCGCCCCGCCGCGCGTTCCCGCCTGACCCGCCGCGCTCCATGTCCACCCTCTTGCCCAGCCTGTCCTCCTGCCTGTCCCGCATGACCTCGGGCGAGAAGCGTTTCGCCCAGCGCCTGGAGGCCAAGCTGGAGGACGACTACCTGTGCTGGTACGACGTGCCGGTGGGGCCGGCGCAGCTGCATCCCGACTTCATCGTCCTGCACCCCCGGCGCGGGCTCATCGTCCTCGAGGTGAAGGACTGGAAAGCGGACAGCCTGCGCGCCATCACCCGGGCCCAGGCCACCCTGCTCACCGACGAGGGCGAGAAACAGGCGCCCAACCCGCTGGAGCAGGCGCGCCAGTATGCGCACGCGGTGGTGGACATGCTGGAGCGGGATGCGCGGCTCACCTTCTCCAGCGGCAGGATGCGCGGCCGGCTGCTGTTTCCCTGGACCTACGGCGTCGTCCTCGCCGCCATCAGCCGGCGCCAGTTCGAGGCCGCCGGCCTGGGCGAGGTGCTGGAAGCGCAGCGCGTGATCTGCCAGGACGAGATGACCGAAGCGGTCGACGCCGAGGACTTCCAGCGCCGCCTCTGGGAAATGTTCCACCTGGGCGGCTACGGCCATCTCTCGCTGCCGCAGATCGACCGCATCCGCTGGCGCCTGCCCTCGGCGCAGATCGGCCTGTTCGACGAGGCGGAAGAGGCCGCTCCCGACCTCATGCGCGTGCTCGACCTGCAGCAGGAACAGCTGGCGCGCAGCCTGGGCGGCGGACACCGCGTCATTCACGGCGTCGCCGGCTCCGGCAAGACGCTGATCCTGGGCTATCGCGCCGAACATCTGGCGCGGGTCTGCGCCAAGCCCATCCTGGCGCTGTGCTACAACAAGGCGCTGGCGCGCCGGCTGGAACACTGGATGCAGAAGCGCGGCGTCGCCGAGAAGGTGCACATCGGCACCTTTCACGCCTGGTGCCACCGCCAGCTCACCGCCTACCACGTCGGCCTGCCCGCCGGCGACGCGGGCGATCGCGCCTATTTCGACGCCCTCGTGCAACGCGTCATCGATGGCGTCGACCGCCAGCTCATCCCGCGCGCGCAGTACGACGCCGTGCTCATCGACGAGGGCCACGACTTCCGGCCCGAGTGGCTGAAACTGGTGACGCGGATGGTGGACCCGCGCACCGACTCGCTGCTGGTGCTCTACGACGATGCGCAGTCCATCTACGCCACCGGCAAGCGCCGCGATTTCAGTTTCCGCGGCGTCGGCATCCGCGCCCAGGGCCGCACCACCATCCTCAGGGTGAACTACCGCAACACGCGGGAAATTCTCGATTACGCGCTGCATGCCGCGCAACGCATCCTCGCTCCCGCCGAGGCCGCCGAGGACGGTGTGCCGCGCCTGGCGCCGCTGTCGGCGGGGCGTCACGGCGACGCGCCGCGGGTGGTGCGCCTGCCCAGCCTGCGCGAGGAGGCCGCCTGGCTGGCCAAGCAGATCAAGGCCGCGCATCGCGCCGGCACCGCCTGGCGCGAGATGGCCGTGCTCTATCGGCATTACGATCCGGTCGGCCAGACCATCAACAGCGTCTTCCGCCTGGCCGGCATTCCCCTTACCTGGAAGGACGCGGTCCGCTTCGGCGCGCGCCAGGACACGGTCAAGCTGCTGCCCTTTCACAGCAGCAAGGGCCTGGAATTCCGCCTGGTGGCGATTCCCGGCATGGGGCGGGAAGCCATGGACGACGACGAGGAAATGCGCCTGCTGTACGTCGCCCTGACCCGCGCCACCGAGAAACTTCTGCTCACCGGCGCCTGATGCCGGCCCCGGCGCGATTGCGCCCGGGTGCTTCAACTTATTGATCCTGCAAGCTATGCTGTAACCGTAACGTCATCGGGTCGCGTTTATCCGCATGGAAATCAAAGCGTTCACGCCCATCCTCTCCGCGCCGGCCACGGCCGCGGGCTCGTCGCGCGCGGTGGCCGGCAAGAGCGCCGCCCAGAACGCGGCGCCCGATGCGGGACAGCGGAAAACCGAGGATGTGGAACCGGCCCGGCGCGAGGAAGCGCTGCGGGCCGCCCGCGAAGCGACCAGGGTCGCGGCGGCGCGATTCCACAACGGCGGCAGCATCGAGTTCGAACAGCAGGGAGGCACGCGCGTCATGCGCGTCCTCGACAGCAAGGACGTCCTCATCTACCAGGTGCCGCCCAAGGGACAACTGATGCTGGTGCGCGCCGAGGACGTCGACGCGGGCCATGCCATCGACCGCGCCTGAGTCGGCATGCGTCGGCTCGCATAGCGGCCAGTCGGCATGCGCCAGCCAGCAAAAAGCCCCTCGTCGAGGGGCTTTTTTCCGGCTGGGACTGTGTCAATGGCCCGGCGAGCCGCCCGCCACCACGGTCAGGGTGTCGCGGATGATGCCCGGCGCCTCGACGATGCGCATGAAGCTGCCCATGCCCACGTTCGGCCAGCCCAGGGCGATGCG
>JBBIIR010000341.1:0-2923 GCA_037446455.1 Hydrogenophilales bacterium
CAGGCCGGCGATCATGGAGACCAGGCTGATGTTGCGCACGTGCCGATAGGTATCTTCCGACTCGGCATAGGTGATGGCGCTCACCCGCATCTGCATGTCGAAGACCTCGCCGACCTTGACGGTCAGGGGGTCGATGTCCCGGTACAAGGGGCCGATCTCGGCGCTCAGGCGGCCCGTGATGTCGCCCTGCAAGCCGCCGACCAGGGCGGCGACCCTGGCCGTCGCGGCGTCGGCTTTCTCCATCAGGGGCGCGGTTTCCGCCACCAGGGGTTTCACCAGGTCGCTGGTCTCGGCGCCGGCGTAGGGCGCCCACAAGGCCTTGGCCCCTTCCTGGGCTTCGGCGATGCTCTTGGTCGCTTCCTCCGCGGTGATGAGGCCGGCATTGGCCTTGTTCACGGCATCAATGACATGGACGGCGTAATAGTCCGAGACGCCTTTCAGTTGCTTGAGCGGAACCACCCGCTCGGCGTAGACCGTGCGCAGACCCTGGCTGGTCTGCTCCAGTCCGCGCAGGCCCATGAAGCCGAGCTGGGCCACCATGGCCAGCACCACCACCAGCAGGGCGATGATCTGGGTACGGATGCGCAGATTGCCGAGCTTGCGCTTGAGCCTGGCCAAGGGCGTGGTCTTGATGACCTGCCCTTCGCGCACCGCGACGCGGCCGGCGCGGCCTTCGCGGATCGCCTTGTAAAGGGATTCGGCGGCTTCGACGTCGCCGCGCGAAGGCCGGCTGCGCACCGAGAGGTAGCCGACGATCCGGCCGTTTTCCCATTCCGGCGTGGCGTTGGCCAGTACCCAGTAATGGTCGCCGTTCTTGCAGCGGTTCTTGACCAGGCCGCTCCAGGGCTTGCCCGCTGCCAGCGTTTCCCAGAGATCCTGGAAGGCGGCCGGCGGCATGTCGGGATGGCGCACGATGTTGTGCGGCGCGCCGAGCAGTTCCGCCTCGCTGAAGCCGCTGATCTCGAGGAAGGTGCGGTTGACGTGGGTGATCACCCCGCGCGGGTCGGTGCGCGAGACGATGAATTCCCCTTCGGGCAGATGGCGTTCCACGCCGGTGACGGGCAGGTTGGTGCGCATGTTCGGGTCTCCTCGGCGGGCGGCTCTGTGGGCAAATTAGCGTGAAAGTCGCACGGCGACTTCTCGAAGCTCCCCTCTCCCGCAGGCGGGAGAGGGGCTGGGGGTGAGGGAAACGGGCATGACTTTCATGCTTCGGGGCGTCTTCTCAAAGTCATGTCCGTTAGATCAACGCCGCCGCCCCGCATCGGCGCGCCTTGTCGCCGTCGCGCGCACGCGGAACATGCGGAACAGGGCATACCCCAGGTAGCCGCCCAGGCTCTCCAGGAACCAGTCGGTGGTGTCGGGGAATTTTTCCGGCAGCAGCACCTGGCCCAGTTCGATGCCCAGGGCGACGGCGGGGATGAGCAGGAAGGCGGCGCCGGCGGCCCAGGCGCGCCACAGCCAGGGCAGGCCGGAAACGAACCAGGCCAGCAGGGCGCCCAGGGGGGCGAAGAAGAGGACTTTCTGGAACAGCGAGGTGGCGGCGCGGAATTCGGTGCCGTAGTAATAGGTGAGGAAGGGGACGCGCGTGAAGAATTCCAGGCGCGGTTCTATGAAGGCCCGCTCGACGCGGAAATCGAAGGGGTACCAGAACACCAGCATGAGCACGCCGATCCAACCCAGGGCCAGCGGCAGGGGCAGCCAGGGCGGCGCCGGGCGCTGCCGGGCGGTGGCGGCCGCCTGAGCGCCGGCGCGGGCGGGAAACCAGCGCGCGCCCAGCCAGGCGCCGAGGCCGGCGCCGAGGGCGGCGGTGAACAGGTCGGTGCTGTCGCTGACGCGGGAATAGACGAACAGTTGCAGGAACTCCAGCAGCGCGGCGGTGAGGAAGGCCATGCGCCAGGCGCGCCAGGGTCCGCGTCCGGGGCGGGCCTGCCAGAGCAGGGCCAGGGGGGTCCAGATGAGGGCGTCGGTGACCACCTCGTAGAGGGCCAGGGCGGGGTCCGCCGGCAAGGCCGAGAAGGGGATGAAGACCAGCTTGCCGTCGCGCCACTGATGAAAGATTTCCACCAGGCTGATGGTGAGGTCCAGGGGCAGCAGGTTGTAGGCATAGACCCCGACCAGATAGGCCCAGGCCAGGCGCTCGGCGAGGTCGGCGGGGGCGCGCGCGCGGCTCCAGCCCGCGTGCCAGGCGAGCACGCGGGCGCCGAAGCTCCACCAGGCGAGGACGCCGAGCAGCCCGCCCAGGGCCTCGGCGAAGATGTCGTTCTGCGACACCGTGCGCTGCGGGAAGAACAACTGGGTGAACTCGATGCCGACGCTGAGGGCGACGGCGGCGGCGAGCACGAATCCCGAGGCCAGCGCGCCCGCCAGCCAGCCCCGACCGTGCGCCAGGATGCCGGTCCAGAGGAAGGCGAGCGGGATGAACAGCAGCAGGTTGGCGACCCAGTCGGCGCGCGAGCCGATGCCGAGGTCGAGGAAGGGAATGGCGCGGAAGCGCGCCACCGCCTCGTCCCAGGGCAGGGCGCGGAATTCCAGGGGCACCAGGCTGCCGTACACCACGAACACCAGGTAGCCGATGCCGAGCAGCAGCAGGGGGGCGCGGGCTGAGGCGGGGCGGGTCATGGGCGTGGGCGCGGGCCGGCCAGGGCGCCGATCGCGTTCGCGGGACGAGTCTGGCCGGCGAAATCCCGGTCGATGTCGGGCAGGTCGGCGAGCCAGGCCGGGTCCAGGCGCCGGGTGGGCGCGGCGCGGCGCGGGGCGAGGGCGCGCGCGACCGCCTCGGGCGTGGCGGGGGACGCGTCCGCCTGGGTGAGATGACGCCCCGCGGCGGCGCGGCTCCCGCTCAGGTTTTCACGTTGCGTGCCGCCGCGCAGCGGACGCGCGGCGAACACCAGGTTGCCGGCCACCAGTTGCGTGTGCGGGTTGG
>JBBIIR010000342.1:0-2913 GCA_037446455.1 Hydrogenophilales bacterium
AATTCGCTTGTATTTATAACGTCAAAGACCACCTTCGACCCCCTTGCGCCGTCATTGCGAGGAGCGCAGCGACGCGGCAATCCAGTGCCATCGTTGCGCCCGGGGCGGCTTGTGAGGATCGCCGCGCGGAGTTTATGCCCGCAGGGCGCTCGCGATGACGCCCCTGCCGCAATGCGTGTCCCCTCTCCCGCAGGCGGGAGAGGGGTTGGGGGTGAGGGAAACGGACATGACATTCATGCTTCGGGGCGTCTTCTCAAAGTCATGTCCGTTAACCCCATTTCCCAGCCACCGTCGTTTACGCGGATGTCCTTCCCGCCACACAGGAGTTCATCATGCTGCAACGACTGCCTGCCCTCGCCCTGCTCGCCGCCAGCCTGCCCGACCAGGCGGGGCGCCTGCTGGATATGGAAACCGTCGACCGGGCCAGCGGGCAGACCCTGGAGACCTATCGGCACCGGGGCCGGCACTGGGTCGCCGGCCATCCCGGCGAGCGCTACGCGGTGCGGCGGGTGAACCGCAGCGGCGAGCGGGTGCTGGTGGTGTTGCCGGTGGACGGGGTCAACGCCGTCAGCGGCGAGACGGCGGCGCCCGACCAGTCCGGCTACGTGCTGGATGCCCGGCGGCTTCGTGCCGGATCCGAGGGGCTGAGCTGGCCTCAGCGCAGGCCGGGCAGGTTGAGCAGGGCCAGCACCGCCAGCAGGGCGGCGATGGCCAGCAGGCGGCGGTTGCGCACCTGCTGCAGGCGCAGCAGGTCGGCGAGGCCGTCCTCGATCTTCTCCAGGCGGTCGGCGCGCAGCGCGCGGTGCGCCAGGCGCGGCAACTGGGGCAGCACGGCGCCCCAGTAGGGCGCCTCTTCCCGGAAGGTGCGCAGCCAGCCGCGCCAGCCGATCTGCTCGCTCATCCAGCGTTCCAGATAAGGCTTGGCGGTGGACCACAGGTCGAGTTCCGGGTCGAGTTGGCGGCCCAGGCCCTCGATGTTGAGCAGGGTCTTCTGCAGCATCACCAGTTGCGGCTGGATTTCCATGCCAAAGCGGCGCGAGGTCTGGAACAGGCGCAGCAGCACCTTGCCGAAGGCGATTTCCTTGAGGGGGCGGTCGAACACCGGCTCGCACACCGAGCGGATGGCGGCCTCGAATTCGTCGGCGCGGGTTTCCGGCGGCACCCAGCCGGCGTCGAGGTGGGCCTGCGCCACTTTCTTGTAGTCGCGCCGGAAGAAGGCCAGGAAGTTCCGCGCCAGGTAGTTCTTGTCGCCCTCGTTGAGGGTGCCCATGATGCCGAAGTCGAGGGCGATGTACTCGCCGGCGTCGGTGACGAGGACGTTGCCCGGGTGCATGTCGGCGTGGAAGAAACCGTCGCGGAACACCTGCGTGAAGAAGATTTCCACCCCTGAGCGGGCCAGGCGCGGGATGTCGACGCCGCGCCGGCGCAATTCGTCGAGCTGGGAGATGGGCGTGCCGTCCATCCAGGTCATGACCATGACCTCCGACGCGCAGTAGTCCCAGAACACCTCCGGCACCTGGAGCGCGCCGGAGCCGGCGAAGTTGCGGCGCAACTGCGAGCAGTTGGCCGCTTCCCGCACCAGATCGAGCTCGTCGTCGAGATGCTTGGCGAATTCCTTCACCACCTCCCGCGGCTTCAGCCGCTTGCCGTCCCACCACAGGCGCTCGATGAGGCCGGCGATGGCGTACAGGATCTGGACGTCATGGCCGATGACCGCCTGGATGCCGGGGCGCAGCACCTTCACCGCCACCGCCTCGCCGCTGACCAGGCGGGCGCGATGCACCTGGGCGACGGAGGCCGAGGCCACCGGCGCCGGCTCGAATTCGGCGAACACCTCCGCCGCCTCGCGGCCATAGGCGCTCCGGATGACCGCCAGGGCCTGGTCGCCGGCGATGGGCGGCACGCGGTCCTGCAGGCGGGCCAGTTCGTCGGCGATGTCGGCGGCAATCATGTCGCGCCGCGTGGACAGCATCTGGCCGAACTTGACGAAGATCGGCCCCAGCGATTCCAGCGCCAGGCGCAAACGCTCGCCGCGCGGCCGCGACAGGTCGCGCCAGAAGAACAGCGCCGACACCGCGACCCGCACCAGGCGCACACGCTCGTGGCCGAGGAAGAACTCTTCGAGGCCGAAGCGCGCGGCGGTGAGCAGGATGCGCAGGAGGCGGAGCAGGTACATCAGACGCGGCGCCGGGCTTCGAGATGGCGCAGGCGCGCCCGCAGCCGGTCGGCGTCTTCGCGCAGGGCGTCCACCTCGGCGACGAAGGCGCGGATGGCTTGCGGGTCGGCCAGCAGGCCGGCCTCGTGCACCGCGTATTCCGCCAGGTTGCGGCCGGCGGATTGCAGGGTGGTGTCGCGCCAGGGCGCGAAGCCGCGCAGGAAGGCATCCACCCGGCTGGCGGCGATGTCGCCCAGCCAGGGGCGCAGGGCCAGCACCCAGTCGAAATCGGCCAGGGCTCGCGCCAGGTCGGCGGCCAGCACGCCGTCGCCCTCGGCGCGGAACAGTTCGTTGAGCGTGCCGCCGCCGAGCCAGCGCGGCAGGGCGGCGGGGTCGGGGGTAAGCACCAGGGCGGGCGTGGCCGTGTCGGGCGCGGGCGCGAAGGCGCCGCCCGCGTCGATGTAGAGGTCCAGGTTCACCCCCGGCAACGCCAGGCGCACGCACTTGCCGGCATGCCCCGCCAAGCGTGCCCGCGACGCCGGCTGGGTGGCCAGCAGGGCGTTGAGGGCGGCGAGCAGGGGAGCGGGCGGAGGGACGGCGGGCATGGTCGGATTGTATTGCAAGGCCGATAATCCTTGATTCCTCGGTTGACCGCTATTCTGTCTTCGTAAAGCCGCATGCTTGCTGAAGTTCGTGCCTTCGATCCCGTTCACCATCTGGGTGAGCCCGCTACACGCCCGCTTTCGTGTCTGTGCGGG
>JBBIIR010000343.1:0-2904 GCA_037446455.1 Hydrogenophilales bacterium
CCTGGCGGACGTTCATCGCGCGCCTCCAGGCTGCAGGCGGGCCAGCCAATGCGGCGCCCACGCACTGGCCAGCCAGCCCAGGCCGATGCCGAGGCCGTTGGCGGCCAGGTCGAGGAATTCGCCGCTGCGACTTCCTCCCCAGTGTTGCAGGAGTTCCAGCGCTCCCCCCATGAGCAGGAAAGCCAGCGCGAGGCGCGCTGGCCGTCGCACGAGCCGCGTCCACCAGGCCATCAGCGCGAAATAGGCGAGTACGTGGCCGAGCTTGTCGGCGTGGCTGAAGGAGGGGGAGGGCGGTTGCGGAGTGAGGGCGAAATAGACCACCAGGAGGATCAGCCCCCAGCCCACAGACCACCACAACAGCGGCCGCGCGAGCGGCGCGGCGGGCGGCGGGACGACACGCATGACGCGGTGCTCAACGGAACTCGAGCATCTCCGTCAGCGGCAGGCGTTGCTTCGCGCCCGCGGGGTGGGCGCAGTAGCCCAGCGGCAGCACCAGCACCGGCTGGCAGACGCGGGCATCGATGTCGAGCGCGCGGCCCAATTCGCCGGGGACGAAGCCGCCGATGGCGCAGGAATCGACGCCGATGCCGGCGGCGGCGGTCATCATGTTGGCGGCGGCGATGTGGCACTGGGCGGCGCTCCAGTTGGGCACATCGGTGGCGGCGTGGAATTCACGGTAATTCCGCAGGGCGCCCTGCAGCGCCTCGGCCTCGGGATACTCGCGCGCCATGAGCCGGCGTACATAGTCGGAATCGGGGTGCAGTTCGGCGAGGCGGGCGAGAATCACCACCACCACGCTGGCGGAGCCGACCTGCGCCTGTCCGAAACACGCGTCTTGCAGCGCCTGTTTATCGGAGGCGCCCGCGCAGACGACGAATTTCCACTGCTCGAGCCCGAAGGAGGAGGGGGAAAGACGGCCGGCCTCGAGGATGAATTCCAGGTCCTCGCGCGGCAATGCGCGGTCCGGCAGGAACCGATGACAGGCGTGGCGTCGCAGGAATATTTGCAGCAGTTCGTTTCTCATACTGGCGGCCCGTTGAAAACCACGGCATTCTAGCCATTCGTTCGCGGTTGGATATCCCCCATGTGGCGATTGCCCAAGCCCAAATTCAAGGTTCTCATGTACGGACCGGATCTGCCGTCCGGCGGCGTGTCGGGCTTCGCGCATTTCGAGCCGGGGATTCTGGTGCTGGAGGGCATGGGCTACTGGTTTACCGTGCAATTTCCCCAGGTCGGCCTGGATACCGGCGGCTATGACGGTCGCCAGTGGATGATCGCCTGGAAGTCTCACGCCGGCCCCATGAAGGCGTTGCTGCAGGGCGGCGATGCCATCGATCTGTTCATCGAGTATGCGCCGCCCGAGCTCGCCGAGCGGTTGCATCTGGCCCGACGCTCGCGCTGGTCGGGCCAGACGGGCAAGTGGCCGGGCGCGGCGACCCTGCTGATCCTGCTGGCTTTCCTGGCCGCCAGCCTGTTCTGGGCGGCCCCGTTGCGTTGAACCCAGCCTCCTGCGACGGCGCGCGGAGGAGTGAAACACATCACAGAGCCTGAGGCCTGGGCTTCATACACTGGTGCCATTTTCCACCCGCGCGAAGCATGCGAGCCATGGCACTCAAGTCCTCCGTTTCCGGCACAATAGATGGCACCGACCCCAACAGGGGCAAGGAATCAGCATCTCCCGCAACCCTGGGAACCCTCGCCACAGCCATGGATATCGCCGAACTGCGCAAACGTAGCGTGATTTTCTCCGCCCTCGACGAGGAGGAGGCCGCGGCCGTCATGAAGATGGCCCGCATGGTGCGGCATCCGGCGCGCCACACGGTGTTCCAGGAGGGCGAACCCGGCGACCATCTGCTGGTGGTGATGCAGGGCCGGGTCAAGGTCAGCCTGGTCTCTCAGGAGGGCAAGGAGGCGATCCTCAGCATCATCGAGCCCGGCGACGTCTTCGGGGAAATGGCCCTGCTCGATGGCGAGGCGCGCAGCGCCTCGGTCACCACCATGGAGCCCTGTAGTTTCCTGGTGCTGTGGCGGCGGGATTTCCTGCCTTTCCTGGAGCGCAACCCGCGCGCCGCCCTCAAGCTTCTCGCGGCCTTGTCCAAGCGCCTGCGCGCCACCAACGACATGGTGGGCAATCTCAGCTTTCTCAACCTGCCCGCCCGCCTGGCGCGCATCCTCATCAATCTGGGGCAGCAGTACGGCAAGCTGACCGCGGAAGGCATCGCCATCGGCCTTGTCAATGGTTGACTGTGAGGCTGTTCACAATGCCCCGAATACAGGCCGATGCGGGCAATCGCTGACGCACCTCAACGCCGGGATGTCGTTCGCCGGTTCCCAAGCCGTATCCGCTGTTCCTCGATGTCAAACATCCGCGCATATCCCCACGTCCCGCCTCGACGATGCGTCGAGCCTTTCAGCGCCGCCTGAACCAGCCCGTCAGGCTGAGACGTTCGCGGCGGGCGGGCAACACCTCGTGCCAGAAGCGGTCGGACAGGAAGGCGACCAGGGCGCCGCCGGCCGGCACGATGTCCAGGGGTTCGCCATCCGCCTCCGGCCAGAAGCGCAGCAGGCCACCGTCTTCCCGGTTCCAGTCCTCGTTGAGGTAGAGAATGACGGTGAGCGTGCGGCGGTCGTCGTCGCGGAAACGGTCCAGGTGGCGCCGGTAAGCGCTGCCCGGGGGATACACGGCGAAGTGCAGTTCCACGTCGAACAGCCCCAGGAAGAGGGCCAGATTCGCCGCCTGGCGCAGGGCTTCGAGCCTGGCCAAGGCGGCTTGCAGAGCCGGGCCGGCACGGCTTTCGTCCACCCAGAGGATGTGGTCGCCGCGGATTTCCGAACGCACCGCGGCGTTGCCCTTGCCCACGCCGGCGGCATGGAAACCCCCGTCCGCGCAGGCCTGCCGGCACT
>JBBIIR010000344.1:0-2902 GCA_037446455.1 Hydrogenophilales bacterium
CGCCCAGGCTCAATGAGGTGGTACGCCTGATCGCCATGCTCGGTGGCTTCCTGGCGCGCAAGGGCGACGGCGAGCCAGGCGTGAAGACCATTTGGCTCGGCCTCCAGCGCGTCGTCGATTTCGCCGCGGGGATCAGATTCGCGAGAGAGGCTCATGCGCTATGAGTTGTGTGTAATGGGATGCTCTAAGGCCCTTCAAGATTTTCGGTCATATCCCTGTTCTCCGAGCCCTTGCATTTGCTTTGCGCGCTTCACTGAACGACCCCCACCCCCGCCTTGTCTGCCGCGTCGAGCAACGCGGCATCCTTCGTGGCGATGGGTAGGCCAAGGCGGATGGCCAGATCGAGATAGGCCGCGTCATAGCTGCTCAGGCCGTAGCGCAGGGCGAGTTCGAGGTTTGCTCCCTGGCTGGTTGAGGTGTAATCCACGGAGAGTGGGAGCCTCTCGGCTTCCGCGATGATATCCAGCGCGGTTTCTGTCGCCAATTTGCGGCCCATGATGGCCTTGCGCAGGACGTTGGAGAATTCCAGCACCCACAGGGCGGGAACGTGGGCGGTATCGGTCTTGAGCCTGTCCAGGACGCTATCGGTGTAATCCGTGGCCTGCCCTGGGAAGAACCAAGCGGCCACCACGGAGTTGTCCACCACGAACGGCATCAATCGCGGCCTTCTTCGATGGCCTCGCGAATGTCGAATTCTCCAATGTCGCGGCTTTGGCGGCGAGCCTTGATCCGGTCTATCAGGGCTTGGGTGGATTGATAGGAACCGCTTTGAGCGCGGGCGATGGACTGGCGTTCGCGTTGTAGGAAGGCGGCCAGGGCCTCATTGAGTATGTCGGCTTCGCCCCGGTGGGTTTCCTTCGCCAAGGCGTGAAGCCCGGCGCGGATGTCCGGGCGAATTTCCAGGGTGTCGGCTTGCATGTGGCGGTCCCCCAAGTTAATGGGCAGATGTTACCGCCTGGTGGGCATGGCCCGTAACCTCGAGGACGGTATCCAGGCGAGCCATGGCTTCTTCGTGAGGGATCATCTCGCCCCCGGCATCAGCTTCGGCGATGGCGGCATTGATCTTGCGGATGGTGGCTTCGGTGAAGTCGAAGCCGTCCTCCAGGACGTAGGGAAGCATGGTCTCGGGCGTGCTGCCCGCTTCGGCGGCGAGTCTGGCCAGGCGTTCGGCTTGGGCTTCAGGGATCTGTAGAGTGACGGGCATGGTGGCGGCTCCCGTTTGAGGTTGGCCAAATCTTACCCTTGCACCGGGGTTGGTTACTTCCCTGGATTGTTCAACCTTGATTCCTCGGTTGAACACGTCCGAAGGCGCGGCTGTGCGGGTGTCTGGCGCGAAGCGACGACGCCGCGGGGTCGTTCCCCGCAAGGAGGAGCGACAAAGCCAGGCGCCCGCACAGACGCGAAAGCGGGCGTGTAGCGGGCTCACCCAAATGGTGAACCGCGCCGAAGGCGCAAACGTCAGCAACCATGCGGATTTTCGAATATCAATGAGCGGTCAACCGAGGAATCAAGGTTCAATAGCCGGAGAACCTTGAGAGTTGGCGCGGGAGTCGGTTGGCGGCTCCCCGTGCAGTGGGGATACGCGGCGGCAGAGTGGGAAGCTCCCGGCTTCGCTGGCTCCTGGTTAGCGCGTCGCGGATGGATCCACCGGCGCATCCGCGCCGAATTCCTCGGCCCAGCCGCCTTGCAGGTACCAGTCTTCCCCCAGCGTTTCGCAGGGATGTTCGGTGCGTCCGGAGCCGTTGCCGCACATCAGGTTGTCGGCCGGGCAGTATTTGTCGCAGCCCCAGCAGATGCGTTCGGGGTGTTTCGGGTGACGGGGAAAGCGTTGTTTGCGCGGAGCCGCGCCGGGGCCGGCGTCGACCGTCGCGGCGGCGGGCGGCGACGGAGGCGGGATGCTGTTCAGGTGCCCTTCCGCGGGCCGCTGGTTTCGACCTGACGGTTCTTGTTCAGGCTGCCGGGCGGCAGGCCGTAGGTCCATTTGTTGCGCCAGGCGGCGTAGACCGCGCCGGGGTATTCCGGGCGGCCCAGGCTGCCGTTGTAGCGGCCCAGGGCGCGGTAGAGGTCGCCGCGCTCGATGTCCAGGTAGTGGCGCAGGATGGTGACGCCGTAGCGCAGGTTGGTGCGCAGGTGGAAGAGGTTGTGGTCCGGGGTGCCGATGACGTCCACCCAGAACGGCATGACCTGCATGTAGCCGCGCGCGGAGGCGGTGGATACGGCGTACTTGCGGAAGGCGCTTTCCACTTCGATGAGGCCCAGCACCAGTTCGGGGTCGAGGCCGGCGCGGATGGATTCGTAGTGCACCGTGTTGAGGAAGTCCTCGCGGTATTCGGCGTCCGGGATGCGCTTGGCCAGGCGCCGCGACATTTCCGCGAGCCAGGCCTGGACCTGCGGGGATTCGGCGAAGGCGGCCTGGCGCACGGCGGCGTCGGCGACGGCCTTGGACATCTGCGACTTGACGCTGGCGGACAGGGGCTCGTATTTCTGCGCGCCGGCATGGGCGGTCCCGGCCATGAAGGCCGCGACCCAGATAAGGTGCTTCAAACCGCGTTTCGACATGCCTTGACCCGTCCCACAATGAACTCGACTGCATCGGTCTGAGCAATCTTCGTGCCGGAACCTTCGGTGCGGCCCTGGTATTCGAGCATGCCTTCCTTCAGGCCGCGCTCGCTGACCACCACCCGGTGCGGCACACCGATGAGCTCCATGTCGGCGAACATCACGCCCGGGCGCTCGTCGCGGTCGTCCAGCACGACGTCGATGCCTGCGCCAACCATTTGATTATAGAGAGCCTCGGCGGCTTCGCGCACCGCGTCGCTGCGTTTCAGGCCGAGCGGCACGATGGCCAGCTCGAACGGCGCCATGGACTGGGGGAAGACGATGCCGCGCTCGTCATTGCCCT
>JBBIIR010000345.1:0-2888 GCA_037446455.1 Hydrogenophilales bacterium
GAGTCCGCCCGCCTGCGCGCCACCCTGGCCGACCTGGCGGCGGGCGCCCCGCTGCCCGCCCAGGGCGCCCCCGAAACCTGCGCCTGGTGTGAAATGCGCGGCCTCTGCCGGATCGAGCATCGGGACTTGCCTCAGGCACAATCGGCCGGCTTGTCGGCGGCACGCCCGGCAGCATCCACCGAACGGACATGACGTTGAGAAGACGCCCCGAAGCATGAAAGTCATGTCCGTTTCCCTCACCCCCACCCCCTCTCCCGCTTACGGGAGAGGGGAGCTTCGAGAAGTCGCCGTGCGACTTTCACGCTGAGGAGACACACCACAATGAAGATCGAAACCATCGCCGTGCACGGCGGCTACAGCCCGGAGCCCACCACCAAGGCGGTGGCGCCGCCCATCTACCAGACCACCTCCTACGCCTTCGACTCCACCCAGCACGGCGCCGATCTGTTCGACCTGAAGGTGGCGGGCAACATCTACACCCGCATCATGAACCCCACCACCGACGTGCTGGAAAAGCGTGGGTACTCCCCGACAAAAAACCCGGCTCAGGCCGGGTTTTTGTCGGGTGGCGTTGGTGGCGGCTATTTCCCCGTCGCGCCCGCCTTCGCGTCCTGGGCCAGCGCCTCGGAATCCCGTTGCAGGGCTTCCAGTTCCTTTTCCAGTTGGGTCTTGCGGCGGGCTTTTTCCTCGGCGGGCGCGTCGCTTTTCTCCAGGTCCGCCAGTTCCCGTCGCAGGGTTTCCTTGCGCTTCTCCAGGCCGTCGATGCGCTTGAGCAGGCCGGCATCCAGCTTCTGGGCGCCCTCCCGCAGCTTGACGTAGGCCTCGCCCAGCTTGTCCAGGGCGGCGTCGTACTTGCCGGCGTCGTATTTCTCCTTCTCCGACTTGGCGAGTTCGCCGACGGAGACGGCGACTTCCTTCATCTGGCCGAAGGTCTTCGCGGACTGCGCCTTCTCCTCCTCGCTGCCGAAGAAGTAGTTGTAGGCCAGCAGGCCGATGACCAGGACCACGGCGAGTTTGATGAGGAATCCGATCATGGCGCGCTCCTGTTCAGTATCCGCCTGGGCTCAATGGGTGCCGCCCACCGTCAGGCCCTCGATCTTCAGGGTCGGTTGGCCGACGCCCACCGGCACGCTCTGGCCTTCCTTGCCGCAGGTGCCCACACCCGGGTCCAGCTTCATGTCGTTGCCGATCATGGAGACGCGGGTGAGCACGTCGGGGCCGTTGCCGATGAGGGTGGCGCCCTTCACCGGGTAGGTGATCCTGCCGTCCTCGATCATGTAGGCCTCGGCGGCGGAGAAGACGAACTTGCCGCTGGTGATGTCCACCTGGCCGCCGCCGAAGTTGACGGCGTACAGGCCCTTCTTCACCGAGGCGATGATCTCCGCCGGATCCTTGTCGCCGGCCAGCATGTAGGTGTTGGTCATGCGCGGCATGGGCAGATGGGCGAAGGATTCGCGGCGGGCGTTGCCGGTGGGGGCCATGCCCATCAGGCGGGCGTTCATGGAATCCTGCATGTAGCCGCGCAGGATGCCGTTCTCGATGAGCACGGTGCGCTGGGTCGGGGTGCCCTCGTCGTCCACGTTCAGCGAGCCGCGCCGGTCGGGCAGGGTGCCGTCGTCCACCACGGTGACGCCGTCGGCGGCCACGCGTTCGCCGATGCGGCCGGAGAAGGCGGAGGAGCCCTTGCGGTTGAAGTCGCCCTCCAGGCCGTGGCCGATGGCCTCGTGCAGCAGGATGCCGGGCCAGCCGGAGCCCAGCACCACGGTCATGCTGCCGGCGGGGGCGGGCTGGGCGTTGAGGTTGGTGAGGGCCTGGTCCACCGCCAGCTGGGCATATTCCTTGAGGCGGGCGTCGCTGAAATAGGCGTAGTCGAAGCGGCCGCCGCCGCCGGCGCTGCCCTGTTCCCGGCGGCCGTCCTGCTCGACGATGACCTGCAGCGAGACCCGCACCAGCGGCCGCACGTCGGCGGCGCCGCGGCCGTCCAGGCGGGTGACGAAGACCACCTCGTATTCGCCGGCCAGGCTGGCGATGACCTGGGTGACGCGGCTGTCCTGTTTGCGCGCGTAGTCCTCCAGGCGGTGCAGCAGGCTGACCTTGTCGGCTTCGCTGAGGGAGGCGAGCGGATCGATGGGCGCGTACAGGCCGCGTCCCTCCGTCCGGCTCGGCACCCGCGCCGTGGCCGACTGGCCGGCGGCGGCGATGGCGCGCACGGTGTTCGCGGCCTCGCGGATGGCCGGCAGGCGGATGTCGTCGGAATAGGCGAAGGCGGTCTTGTCGCCCACCACGGCGCGTACGCCCACACCCTGGTCGATGTTGAAGCTGCCGGATTTCACCTGGCCCTCCTCCAGGCTCCAGGCTTCGGAGCGGGTGTACTGGAAGTAGAGGTCGGCGTCGTCAACCTGATGCGCGGCGAGCTGGCCGAAGACGCCGTCGAGCTGGGCGGGGTCCACCTCGTTGGGGGCGAGCAGGGTGGATTCGGCGGTGGTGAAGGCTTGGACAGTGGACATGGGAGGGAAAAGGGAAAAGGGAAAAGGATGAGGATCAGGAAAGGGGTTTACGCCGCACGCCTGAGCGCCGCAGGCGCGCACCCCTCACGCCTCACCCTGTTTTTACGAAATCCACCGGCGTGCCGGCGGCGCAGTCCAGGGTGCGGTGCTTGAGCGCCGGCAGGCTCTTGCGCAGGCTTTCCTGGTAGGCCCGGTTGATGCCGGCCACCACCACGCCGGAGCCGCGCGGCAGGCGGTCGAGGATGTTGCCCCAGGGGTCGACGATCATCGAGTCGCCGTGCGTCTCCCGGCCGGAGAGGTGGTAGCCGCCCTGCGCGGGGGCGATGACGTAGGCCAGGTTCTCGATGGCGCGGGCGCGGATCAGGGTCTCGAAATGGGCCT
>JBBIIR010000346.1:0-2853 GCA_037446455.1 Hydrogenophilales bacterium
GCAGCCCAGTTGGCGGGCTTGAGGTCGGCGATGGCGGCGGGCAGGGCGTGGATCAGCTTGCCCACCGGCAGGGGTTCCAGGATGACGCCGGTGGAGAAGGGCAGCACCTGTTCCGGCTGGATGCCCAGCTCGGCGGCGACGGCGGCGCAGGTCTCGCGGGCGCGGGCGAGGCCGTCCTCGCCGGTGCCGGCGTTGGCGTTGCCGGTGTTGACCAGCAGGGCGCGGATACCCTTCTCGTTGTGCAGGTGCTCCTTGCAGACGGTGACCGGGGCGGCGCAGAAGCGGTTCTGGGTGAACACGCCGACGACTTCCGAGTCGGCGGCGAGACGCATCACCAGCACATCACGGCGGCCGGGCTTCTTGATGCCGGCGCTGGCGATGCCCAGTTCGACACCGGGAACGGGCAACAGGGAGTGAGGATCGGGGGCGGACAAATTTACGGGCATGGCGTGCTCCGGGAATGCACTAGGAATCGGCGCTGGAAGCCTCGGCGGCCTCCGTCGGCAGGGTGAAGCAGAAACGTGCGGGGCGGGCGCGGTCCAGCCACAGCCGGCCGCCGTGGGCCTCCACCAGGGTGCGGCTGATGGCCAGGCCCAGGCCCATGCCCTCGGTCTTGCTGGTGGCGAAGGAATCGAACAGCTTGTTCTCCATGTCCGCGCGCACGCCGGGGCCGTTGTCGGCGACGCAGACGCAGACCCGGTCGGCGCCCTGCCGCGTCACCTCGATCTTGATGTCGCGCCACAGGCTGGGCTGTTCGCCGAGCGACTCCACCGCGTTGGCCAGCAGGTTGTGCAGCACGGTGCCCATCTGCACGCGGTCGGCGTACAGGCGCGGCAACCCGGGTTCGAAGTGGGTCTGCACGGCGATGCCCTGGCGCTCGGTGCGCCGGCGCACGTGCGCCAGGCTCTCCTCCACCAGGGCCTGGGCGGTGAAGCTTTCCGGGCGCAGGCCGCCGCCGCGGAAGAACTCGCGCAGCCGGCGCATGACGCGACCGGCGCGGTTGGCTTCGCGGTCGATCTTGTCCAGGGTGTCGGCGAGCAGTTCGGCATGGCGCGCGGGGTCTTCCAGCATGCTGCGGCCGGCGCGCGCGTAGTTGGCCACCGCCACCAGCGGCTGGTTGAGTTCGTGCGCGACGGCCTGCGCCATCTCGCCGGCCGCCGCCAGACGCATGGCCTGGTTGAGCTCGGCCTCGCGTTGCAGCAGACGTTCCTCGGCGGCGCGCCGGGTGCTGACCGACAGCCCCAGGAACAGGCCGGTCACCGCCAGGCCGAGCATGAGCATCTGGAACTCCACCACCGTCACCACTTGCAGGCCGCGCCATTCGAGGATGGCGTTGATGCCGATGTGGCAGGCGGCGAGCGCCACGGTGGCGCCCTGGATGCCGTAGCGCATGGCGATCCAGATCAGGGGCAGGAAGAGCAGATAGAAGAACTTGAACTCGTCGGTGTACTTGAGGGCGAAGATCACCCACATCGCCAGGGCGATGGCCAGCCCCTGCCACACCATTTCCCGTTCCGGGCGGAAGGCGCTCCAGTCGCGGCGCGCGTGCACCAGCACCAGGGGGGTGATGACCAGCAGGCGGATGAGGGCGCCCACCCAGTAGTTGACCAGATCGGCGAGCCAGGCCCAGACGTCGGGCGCCGCCTCCGGGCTGCGCGAGAACACGTGCACGCCGGAATCGAGCCAGGCCGCCAGCACCGCCACCAGCAGGAACCAGGACAGGTCGCGCTGGCTGGAGAACCGCGGATCGAAGCGCAAACCGCGCAGCAGCCAGGCCGCCAGGGCCATCAGGCCGAGCATGAGCAGGGTGGCGGCCCACAGCGCCGGCAGCCATTCGGCGGGCAGGCCATAGAGGGGGATGCCGGCGAGGAAGGTGACGACGATCAGGAAGGGCGCGTAATGCAGCCCGTACAGCAGCAGGAAGGCCAGCGTCAGGCCGGGCGGCGGGGTCCACGGCGCCAGGGCCAGGGGCAGGATGGTCTGCGGGTTGCTGAGCGCGTCCAGCGCCATGCTGCCTATGCCATAGGCGAGCAGGACCTTCCAGGAGATCGCGAACGAGGTTTCCGCAGGGGCGCTGCGCTTGGAGCCTATTTCAGCAGGCGAGTCCATGCAGCCCGCACAGATGGCGTTTGGCCACGGCCAGCATGATCCACAGCCAGAACAGCAGGAAGAAGGCGATCAGGGGCACGTGCGCGTCGATGATGAAGCGCGGCAGGACGAAGCGCGTCGCCTTGACCACCGGCGCGGTGACCGCCTGCAGGACCTTGTAGAAGATGTTCTGCTGGCGGTACTTGCCCGCCAGCAGGGCGAGCACGCCCTGGCCCAGGAGGGCGAAGCCGGCGACCTCCACGAGGACGCGCAGGATGGACACCAGCAGGAGATCGAGAGGCATGGAGGCGGCGGAGGGCATCGGTGGAAGTCCGCATTTTATCTTGCCGAGCGCCGCCGCCGCCGGGAAAATCGCGCTTCCGTCCGCCGACCGCCGCCATGCACTTCGACCATTTCCGTTACACCCTGCGCGCCATCGTCTTCGACTGGCTGCGCATGCCGGACAAGTCCGCGGAAGCCTATGCCGAAAGTTTTCGCGCGAATCCGCGCGACGTCCGCGCGGCGCGCAGCATCGGCTGGATCCACGCGCGCAAGAAGCGCTGGGCGGCGGCTGCGGACTGGTTCGACAAGGCCCTGGCGCTGGAGCCGGAGCATGCCGACACCTGGTACAACCTGGGGTACGCGCGCGAGCAACTCGGCAACCCGGAGGGTGGCCTGGCGGCCATGCGCCGCGTCGTCGAGTTGAACCCCAAGCACGACCTGGCCTGGTACGGCATCGGCATGATCCACGCCCACCAGGGCGAC
>JBBIIR010000347.1:0-2822 GCA_037446455.1 Hydrogenophilales bacterium
ATGATGCATGTCTTTGTCTGGCTGGCCTTGGTCCTGGCGGTTGCCGCGCCGGCGCGGGCCGATCTCAGCCTGGTCGGGCGCAGCACGGTCAATGCCATGGGCATGCAGGGCATCGGCCAGGAGGGGTTGTGGCTGCGCAAGACCAAACTGCGGCGGGACATGATCGACCGCGGCAAGGCCTATTCCCATCTCTACGACCTGGCCAGCCGCGAGATCACCATCATCGACCATTCCCTGCGCCAGGCCAGGGTGTACGCCATGTCCGCCCTCAAGCAGGACGCCGACGCGCGCTTTTCCAGCAAGAACCTGCGTCTGGACCTCAACCCCACCGGACGCCGGCATCAGCTGCAGGGCTGGAATTGCCTGGAGAACCGCATCCACGTGGCCATGCCGGTCGAACTTGCGGGCGAGAAGGTCAGCTTCGAGATGGTCGGCGCCATCTGGTTGGCGAGGAACGAGCCCGAACAGGCGGAAACCGCGGCGTTCGTGAAGGCGGCCCAGGAACCGGATTTCTTCATGGGCATCCCCGCCCTGGCCAGCAAGTCACCCGCCCAGGCCAAGGGCATCAGCGAGGTGGTCAAGCGCCTGGCCCCCCTGGGCCTGCTCTGCGCCGTCGACGTGGAAACGCGTTACGAGGGTACCGGCCGCATGGCCGAGTTGTCGCGCAAGCTGGCCAGCCGCATCGCGGTCACCTATGAGAAGTACAGCACCGATCCTCTGAAACCCGAGGTGTTCGACATTCCCGAGGGCTACCAGGTCATCAGGCCGAAGTAGCCGCCGTCCCCTCCCGCCAGTTCGCCACCCGCGCCAGACAGGCCGCCGCCAGTTCGCCGGCGCGGCCGGGCGTATCCGCCTCGGCATAGCAGCGCAGTTCCGGGGCATTGCCGGAAGGGCGCAGATGCACGATCTCGCCGCGGTCGAGGAAGACGCGCAGACCATCGGTGCGGTCGACGCGCGCGGCGCGCAAGGCGAGGGGCGCGAGGAAATCGGCCAGGGTTTCGGCTGAGCCTTCGAGATCACGCAACAGCCGTTGGCTGTCCGCCACCGGGAAGTCGCGCAGGCGGTCGCTGGCGGTGAAGCGCGGCGGCAGCCCGGCCGGCAGGCGGGAGAGCGGCACGCCCCGTTCCCGGCTCATCGCCAGCAGGGCGAGGATCGGCAGCACCGCGTCGCGCGTCGGCAGCGGCGCCAGGCGGCGGCCGTCGCGAAGCGCTTCCGAGCCGACCAGGAAGCCGCCGTTCGCCTCGTAGCCCACCACCCCCGCGGTCTCCGCCTCGGCAAGCTTTTCCATACCCTCGATGACGTAGGGCGAACCGATGCGGGTGCGGGCGACGCGGGCGAAGGCGCCGCACGCTTCCAGCGCGGTGTTGCTGCTCACCGGCGTGGCCACCGCCCGCGCGCCCAGGTATTGGGCGCAAAGGATGCCCACCACGTCGCCGCGCAGCCACTCGCCGCGCTCGTCGCCGAGCAGGGGACGGTCGGCGTCGCCGTCGGTGGAGAGCAGGGCGTCGAAGCCGTATGCCTCCGCCCAGCGCCGCGCCCGCGCCGCGTCCTCCTCGCCCACCGCCTCGGTGTCGATGGGCACGAATTGCTCGGTGCGGCCCAGGGAAATCACCTCCGCCCCCAGGGCTTCCAGGAGGTCGCGCAGCAGGTCGCGGGCGACGCTGGAGTGCTCGTAGAAGCCCAGGCGCAGGCCGGCGAGGATGCCGGCCGGGAAGAACTCCAGATAGCGCCGCATGTACAACTCGCGCGCCGCCGGGTCGGCCTCCGGCAAGGGGTCGGGCCGGATATCGGCGGGCAGCGCCAGCGTCGCCGCGGCGATGCCGGCCTCGTCGGCTTTGCTGATCTCCCCCGTCGCCCGATAGAACTTGATGCCGTTGCGGTCGAAGGGGATGTGGCTGCCCGTCACCATGATCGCCGGCATGCCCCGTTCCTGGGCGTAATAGGCCAGCGCGGGGGTGGGCAGCACGCCGCAGAAATCGGGGATCAGCCCGGCATGGCGGATGGCCGCCGCGCAGGCTCCGGCGATGCGCGGGCTGCTGGGGCGCAGATCCAGCCCCAGGGCGACGCGCCCGCCGGCGGGCGGCGCGACGACCCGCAGGAAGGCGGCGGTGTAGGCGAAGCACACCGGCGCGCTCATGTCGGCGGCCAGGCCGCGCGCGCCGCTGGTGCCAAAGCGCACGCCGCTTTGCTCCATGAGTTGGCGGATGAGGACGGGGTAGGGTGTCGTGTGCATGGAGGCGTCAAACGGGGGAGGTATCTTGCTGG
Organism: Hydrogenophilales bacterium; assembly: GCA_037446455.1. GTDB lineage: Bacteria > Pseudomonadota > Gammaproteobacteria > Burkholderiales > Thiobacillaceae > PFJX01. The sequence goes on from JBBIIR010000347.1 coordinate 2,266, forward strand.
CGCAAGGATGCGGATCGTGTCCCTTGGGCTGGTGTAAGAATCATCCCTAGGATCATCAGGCCGCCGCAAATCCAGGCAGCTTCGCCGCCTTCGCATCGAAGGTTGCGGTCGCCCGGCATCCCAGCCGCCGGTTGCGGGCACCGATCAGGCAATCGGCGAAGTCGGCCGTCGCGTCCTTCCAGGTAAAGAGCGCTTCCTCGATGGCGGCTTCATCCTCAAGCTGAACGTCCGTCGCATCGAGCAAGCCGGAGACGACTTCGACGATCTGTTGCTTGGCCAGGCCATATCGGCTGCGCAGCACCCATTCGGCTTCCAGAAGCACCAGTTGACTGACGAACACGCGGCGTCCGGCCACGACTTCCCGCTTGATCAGCTTGCGCGCCTTGTCGAACTGCGCCTCGTCGTCTCGGACCAGAAAGCGAACGAGCACATTGGTGTCGAGCCCCAGCATTAACGTGAAAGTCGCGCAGCGACTTCTCGACGCTCCCCTCGCCCGCAGGCGGGAGAGGGGCTGGGGGGTGAGGCGGGGGTTTCGCGGAGCATGCTCCGCGCCCGCC
>JBBIIR010000348.1:0-2787 GCA_037446455.1 Hydrogenophilales bacterium
CGGGGCTGTGGATTACCCGGATGGGTAGCGGGGGCGTATCGCCCCCATCAAGGACAAACGTCCAGGCGACCATCCTTCCAGCACAGCTTGCGCGGTTTGCCCGCGGGCTTGCTGGTTGCGGGTTTGCTGACCGGTTTGGTAGCCGGTTTGGCGGCGGGCGTTTTTGCCCCTTTCGCTGCCGGTTTCGCCGCTACGGCTTCCTCGGAGCCGGGCAGGGCAACGGCTTCCACGGTGGGCAGGGGGGCGGGGGTGACCGTCACGACGGGGGCTTTGCCCGGCATGGCGGCTTTCGCCTCCTCGACCGGGGCTGCGGCGATCGGCGCCGGCACGGGTGGCGTTGGGAGGCTTGCCGGAACCGGCGCGGGCTCGGCCGCCGGAGCTGGGGCGGTCACGGGTTGAGCGGCCTCTATGGTGGGCGTGGCCGGCGGGACTGCCACGACGCGGCGCTCCGGCGTGGAGGGGGTGTCCTCGGGGGCGGCGGAAGGCGGCGCTGGCGCGGGCGCGGGGACGGGAGCATCAGGTTGGAGTGGCTTGGCTGGCGAGACCTCCGGCACGGATTCCGGCTTGGTGGCCGCCGCTGGAACCTGGCCGGTCTTGGCATCCGGGGCGGCTGCGGGAGGTGGGGTGACGGGAGGCGTGGCCGGCCGCACAGGCGTCGGCATGCCCCAGGGCTGCACCGGCCAGAACCAGAAGGGGGTCGGGAAGGGCGCCGGGGCGCCGGGACCGCTCATGGGCACGGGCACCAGCCAGACGGGGACGACCTGGGGCTGCTGGGCGCAGACATGGGACTGGGCGAGAGCGCCCAACAGGGCGCACAAGGCCAGTCTGGAGAATGGGGAGGGGGTCCGCATGCTTATCCGGCTTGCGTGGGCTGATGGGCGACGAGCTTGAATTCCGGCGCTCGGGCGCGCAGGGCGGTGATGATGCGGGCCATGACGCCGGGATGGTGTTTCAGGGATACCCAGAGGACATTGCATTTGAGGTTGAGGTCGGCGAACACCACCCATTCCTCATGGCGGGTCAGCACATCGCGGATGATGTGGGTCAGCGCCTCGATTTCGGCGGCGGGGCGCTGGTTCAGCCGCGGCGCCAGCAGCATGAAGTCGGTATAGGGCCGACCATCGGCTTCCCGCCTGGGCGCCAGCTTCCACAACGGCTCGCCGCGATCCCACCGGCCGGGATCAGCGGGCGAGGTGGCGGCGCGGGCGGCCAGGCGCATCGGCGAAGGGCTTATCTGCCGAGCTCGGCGCCCAGCTCGGCGAAGGTATGGGCGACGCCGGCGGTTTCCAGGGTGGCGCCCAGTTGGCGGCTGATCTGCGAGGCCGAGAACATGCCGCGCAGGACCTGGCCGCGGTCCTCGCCGCGGTCCACCACCAGGGCGTGCTGGCGGCCCTGGGTCTTGAGCGTGTGCACGATGTCGCCGACGCGCGCCTTGCGCACGTCCTCCATGCACAGCACCTCCAGCCTTTCGCGCGGCGTCATGATGTCCTTGACCATCACATCCGCGTGGCGGATGCCCTGCGTCTGCACCACCTGCATCGGCTTCTCGCTGGTCAGATCGGAGGCGGTGATGAGGCCGAGGATGCCGTTCAGATCGTCCACCACCAGCAGCATGCGCACGCCGCGGTGGATCATCTTGGCGCGGGCCGCCTCGATCGTCTCCAGGGGAAAGATGGTGTAGGCGGTGACGACCTTGAAATCGGTCATCACCGCGCTGGCGGGGTTTTCCAGGCCGACCCGCTCGGGCAACTCCTGCCTGGGTTTGTTGAAGGTGGCGCCCTTTTGCAGGGGGGAAGTGGCGAGAGCGCTATAGGTGGTGTTCATGGTGTTGCCTCGCGAGGGTTCAGGTGCGGTCGGCGCCGTGGGCGCGGCCGGCCAGTTGGTAGGGGTGGCAGGCGCGCGCATGGGCCATGCCGACGGCGAGATAGCGTTCCAGTTCCGCCAGGGCGCAACGATAGACTTCCCGCTTGAAGTCGACCACGTCCTCGACCGGCGACCAGTAGTCGTGCCAGCGCCAGGCATCGAATTCGGGGTGATCGGAGGCGCGCAGGCGGACGTTGCAGTCCTGCCCGGTCAGGCGCAGCAGGAACCAGATCTGCTTCTGGCCGCGATAGTGGCCGCGCCACTCGCGGCGCACCCAGTCCTGCGGCACGTCGTAGCGCAGCCAGTCGCGCGTGCGGCCGAGCAGGCGCACGTGCTCTCTGGCCAGGCCCACTTCCTCCATGAGTTCCCGATACATCGCCTGTTCGGGGCTCTCGCCCGGCTTGATCCCGCCTTGCGGGAATTGCCAGGAATTCTGCCGGACGCGCTTGCCCCAGAACACCTCATTGCGCGCGTTGCAGATGACGATGCCCACGTTCGGCCGGTAACCGTCCTTGTCGACCATGGCCGCCTCGATTCAATACTTGACTGAGGCCGATTTTCCCACCCTTCCGGAACGCATGCAAAGCCGCGATGGCCGGCGGCCTTCATACGATGAAAGCGTTCTCGGAGCGCGGATTCCATTGCCGCATGCGCGCGATGAAAGCGGGAAACTCCAGGCCCAGCAAGGCCTCCAGGCATTCCGCCGCGCGCTCCAGGTGTTCCAGCCGGGTCTCCGGCAGGGGTTTGCGGAAGGCGAAGACGATGACGTTGCCCTTTTTTTCGGCGGGCAGTTGCAGGGTGTGCTCGCCGAAGGCGCGCGCGATGCGGTCGTGGTAGCGCGGGTAGTGGGCGTCCGACCCCCACAGGTTGAAGGCCGCCACACCGCCCGGCCGCAGCATGGCATGGCAGGCGCGATAGAACTCC
>JBBIIR010000349.1:0-2782 GCA_037446455.1 Hydrogenophilales bacterium
AGTGGGCGCGGGCGACAGCCAGCGCCTGGTGATGATCGAGGCCGGTCCGGAAGGCGCATGCACGCGGCAGGAGCTGGAGGCGGTGAAATTCGTCCCCCTGCTCTCGGGAGTGACTTGAGGTCTCTTCCGTTCGCCCTGGTCGCGCTGGTTCTGGCGGGCTGTACGGCGACCCAGAATCCGGCGCCGGTGCGCGAGACGGGAGGGCGCGCGGCACGTTCCCAGGCCGAAACGCCGCCCGGCCATTACCGGGTGCGTGCCGGCGACACCCTGTACAAGATCGCTTTCCAGCATGGCGTCGATGTCGCCGCCCTCGCGGCCTGGAACCGCATGGAAGACCCCAACCGCCTGCTCGCGGGCCAACTGCTGCGCGTGACGCCGCCGTCCGCGGTATCGCGTGCCCCGATCGCCGAGGCGAAGGCGGCGCCGGCCTCGGTGCAAAGATCCGAACCGGACGACGCGCCGCCCGATCTGTGGACCTGGCCGGTGCGCGGCCCCTTGCTGGCGCGCTTCGGCGAGTCCGGCGGCAAGGGCCTGGGCATCGCCGGCGAGCGCGGCCAGATCGTGCGGGCCGCCGCCTCGGGCCACGTGGTCTATGCCGGCTCCGGCTTGCGGGGCTATGGAAAACTCATCATCATCCGTCACGGCAAGACCCTGCTGTCGGCCTACGCCCACAACGCCCGCATCCTGGTGGCGGAGGGGCAGCCGGTGGCGCGCGGTCAGGCCATCGCCGAAATGGGCGACAGCGACGCGGACCGGGTCAAGCTCTATTTCGAGATACGCGAGTACGGCAAGCCCGTGGATCCGCTCGATTACCTGCCCAAACTGAGTTGAGCGCCATGATGCAGGAAGAGAATTATCCGGCTGCCTCCGAATCCGAACCCCACCTCGACGCCGAGGTGGAGGGGATTTCCGAGGCCGCGAGCGTGGAGTCGGCCCTGGAATACGAGGAGATTCCCGACGTCACCCAGCTCTACCTGAACGAGATCGGCAAGGAAGGCCTGCTTTCCCCGGACGAGGAGCGGGATCTCGCCTTCCGCGTGCGCCGCGGCGATTTCGCCGCGCGCCAGAGCATGATCGAGCACAACCTGCGCCTGGTGGTGAACATCGCCAAGCACTACATCAATCGCGGCCTGTCCCTGCTGGATCTCATCGAGGAAGGCAACCTCGGTCTCATGCACGCCCTCGACAAGTTCGAGCCGGAACGCGGATTCCGCTTCTCCACCTACGCCACCTGGTGGATCCGGCAGAACATCGAGCGGGCGATCATGAACCAGTCGCGCACCATCCGCCTGCCGGTGCACATCATCAAGGAGCTCAACATCTACCTGCGCGCGCAGCGCCACCTGGAGATGCACGGCGTGCCGGAAGCCGGACCGGAACACATCGCCCACCTCACTGGCCGGCCGGTCGAGGAGGTGCGCCGCGTGCTGACCCTGAACGAACGGGTGGCCTCGCTGGACGCGCCGCTGGACATCGATCCCACCCTGTCCATCGGCGAAGCCATCGCCGACGAGCATTCGGAGCTGCCTGAAGATCTGCTGCAAACGGCGGAAGTCGAGCAATACGTGCGCGAGTGGCTGCTGGAGCTGCCGGACAAGCACCGCTGGGTGATCGAGCGCCGCTTCGGCCTCAACAACCAGGACGTGGCCACCCTCGAAGACCTCGCCGAACATCTCAACGTCACCCGCGAACGGGTCCGCCAGATCCAGCTCGAGGCCCTGCAAACCCTGCGCCGCATCCTGCGCCGCAAGGGCATGTCGAAGGACGGTCTGCTGTGAAGCCGGCCGCATCCCGGCTGCCCTGGGCGGATATCGACACGGTGTTGCTGGACATGGACGGCACCCTGCTGGACCTGCATTACGACAACCATTTCTGGCAGGTCTACGTGCCGGAGAAGTTCGCCGAGCGCCACGGCCTGCCGGCTGAGGAAGCCCACGCCGAATGTTTCCGCCGCTACAACGCCAAGGCCGGCACCCTCGACTGGTATTGCGTGGATTACTGGAGCGAACAACTGGAGCTGGACATCGTCCGTCTGAAGGAGGAGCTGGCCCACCTCATCGCCGTGCATCCCGAGGTGACCGAATTCCTTGCCGCGCTGCGCGCCGCCGGCAAGCGCGTGGCGCTGGTCACCAACGCCCACCGCAAGAGCCTGCGCCTGAAGATGGAGCGCACCGGCCTGGCGGTGCATTTCGACGCGCTGCACGTTTCCCACGAATACGGCCTCGCCAAGGAAGACCCGGGATTCTGGGCGGCGCTGCGCGGCAACGAACCCTACGATCCGGAACGCAGCCTGCTGGTCGACGACAGCCTGCCGGTGCTGCGCGCGGCGCGGACCTTCGGCATCGCCCACCTGCGCGCGGTGTACCGGCCCGACACGCGCCTGCCGGAGAAGGACGTGGGGGAATTTCCCGCGATCCGGCGTTTCAGCGAAATCACTCCGGAGCTTGCGCAATGACCCTCAGCAAGAGTGATTTCGAGACGGTCCGCCGCGTCTATCTCTTCTCCGGCCTGGCCGACGAGGAGTTCCTCGAGGTCATCGTGCACGCCACGCCCATCACCCTGGCGCCGGGCCAGTTGCTGTTCAACCAGGGCGATCCCGCGGTGGCCTTTTACTGGGTGGCGGAAGGAATCGTGCGCCTGTTCCGCGCCTCGCCCCAGGGCGAGGAAAAGGTCATCGATCTGGTGGGGGTCAACCGCATGTTCGCCGAGGCCACGCTGTTCATGGGCGGCCGCTATCCGGTCAACGCCGCGGCGCAGGGCTCCTGCCGGCTGCTGGCCTTCG
>JBBIIR010000350.1:0-2772 GCA_037446455.1 Hydrogenophilales bacterium
AGGCTTCCTCGATGCACACCCGGTTGGCTTCGTCGACGTCTTTCATCTGAACGACTGCGGTCGAGCCTTTGGGATCGTGCTCAAGGCGCGACCGGAAGGGGTAGCCCATCCGAATGCTTGCGACCTGACCAAGTTTTTTCATTCCTGTAGAAATCCAGTTTCTGTGCTCCTGGAAATAATAGCCACGCACTCGGCGATGTAAAGTGCAGTAACGTGGTTTCTGCGGATTAATGATCCTGTCAGATGAACAGGGAGTACAAGATAGATGTCGCCAAACTACTCTTGTCGATCCGAAACAAAAGGCCATACGGTGAACGGTAATTGTGGAGCGCACTGCAACCGTTCTGGCCGAGGTACTAATGCTGGTCTGCGCCGTCGTCAGGCAGGTCTAGAAGTACAGCAGCCTCTCAGGTGGGTGCTTTCTGGAAGCCTCGTATGGCCGCATCAGGTTCATTGCACCCGTAGTTGCCCATACAACTTCAACACCTTTTTCCGTCTTTTGAGGCTCTGATCTACATGTCGGCAGCGACGGATTTCAATAGTACATTCCGGATACCCTTTCTTTGCCCGCCCTCAGGCGTCCGCGTGCAGCCGACGCCGCAGCAGATCGCGCAACTCGGCAAGCAGGCCGAGTTCCTCGCGGCTGAGCTTGACGTCCTCGCGCTGTTGTCCGAACACCAGGCCCATGGGCTCGCCCGCCGCATCGGTAATGGGCAGCAGGAAGAAGGGATGCGTGCCGTGGCTGCCGATCCAGGCCGGCAAGCGCGGCGCGATCTTCTCGTCGCGCGGATTGTCGATGTAGACATCCAGCTTTCTGGCCAGGGCCAGGTGGACCAGGTCGGCGCCGGCGCCGCACGGGATCAAGACCTCGGCCAGGCGATCGCTTTCACGCTCGCGCAGACAGGCGCTGACCCGATAGGCCCGCCGCTGGGCATCCAGCAGAAGGATGGCGGCGCGGCTCAGTTGCAGACCATCGAAGACCGTGGCAAGGGCCGCTTGCTCGATGCCGCGCCTATCCTCCCGCCCGGCCACCGCCTGCCGCAACGCGGCGATGCCGGCCTGCAGGCGGCCGACTTTCGTCTGCGCGGGTGCGGATGCCGGCATGGCTGCCGGTTTGGGCGCCTCAGAGGACGCCGACCGCGACGGCGCGGGTTCCAGCAGGATGCCCGCCAACAGCGGTTCCGCGGTCGCCTCGTCGGTGGCCGCGCCCACCGCCGCGACCAGATCACCCGGCGGCACGCCCAGCAGCGGCGCGAAGGTGGCGGCGAGCTCGTCCATGGCAGGCGCCGGTGTCTTGCCGGCGCCGGCGGTGATCAGATCGGCCGAGCGGTGGGAGAAATGCGTCAGCGCGTGCAGCCAGGCGTCCTCCTCGCTCTCGCCGGGCGGCATGGTATCGCCCAGGGTCGCCACGATGCGCGCCGGCAGGCGCCATTGCCCGGCGATATAGGCGCCCAGCTCATCCAGGCTCATGCCGAGCACGGCGCGCGCGGCCTCCTTCTCGTCCTCTCCGGCCTCGACCGCGCCCTGGATGCGCGCCCACTCGTCCGGCAGATAGAAAGCGGTCAGCAACTGGCCGAGCCGATGCAGCAGGGTGCAGACCATGCCCATTTCGCCGTTCTTCACCGCCGTCCGCGCGACCACGGAACCGGCGACGGAACCCGCCACCAGGCTTTGCGCCAGTTCCCGCTCGGCCGAACGCGAGTCGGGACGCATCCGGCCGAGGGAACCGATGAGCTTGACGCCCAGGGCCAGGTGGCCGACGGCCTCGAAGCCGAGCACCTTCATGGCGTGCGACACCGTCGAGACGCCGCCGCCGATGGGCGCGTACATGGCCGAATTGGCCAGGCGCAGCACCTTCTGGGTCAGCGAGACGTCGGCGAGCACGGCCTCCACCAGGGGGGAGGTATCCTCCTCGCCGATTTCCAGGGCCTCGACGATGCGCGCCACGGAATGGTCCAGGGCGGGAAAGCCGCCGCTTTCATTCATGCGCCGCAGAATGCGTGCCGGCAAGCTTTCCGTGGGGTCGGGGCCTGGGCGGCCCGCGGGAGGTTGTGCCTGGATTGCATTCATTGCGCTAGCCGCCATTCGCCACTTTCCACCTTGTGGGTCAGCTCCGCCGCCGAAACCGGCCGCCCCAACAGATAACCCTGCACCTGATCGCAACCCTTGCCGGCCAGGATGGCCAACTGGCGCTCGCTTTCCACGCCTTCGGCGACCACGCGCAGCCCCAGTTCCTTGGCCAGGCCGAAGATGGCGGAGACGATGGCGAGATCGTTGGCGTCGGTTTCCAGATCGCGCACGAAGGAGCGGTCGATTTTCAGGCAGGACAGCGGGAAGCGCTTGAGGTAGGCGAGCGAGGAATAGCCGGTGCCGAAATCGTCCACTGAAATGCTCACGCCGAGGCCGCGCAGTTCGTTGAGCACCGCCTCGACCTCGCCGGGATCGTGCATGAGGGTGCCCTCGGTGATTTCCAGAGACAGGCAATCGGCGCGCAAGGCGGACTCGCCCAGCGCCTCGCGCACGCGGCCGACGATGTTGCCCTGGCGGAACTGCACCGGCGACAGATTCACGGAAGCGCGCAGGCGGGCGCCCCAGGCCGCGTTCCAGCGCGCGACCTGGTGGCAACTGGCGCGCAGCGACCAGCTACCGAGGAAACCGATGAGCCCGTTTCTTTCCGCCAGGGGAATGAATTCCGCCGGCGAGATGCCGCCCTCGTCCGGCCTGTGCCAGCGCATCAGCGCTTCCACCGCCTCGATCTCGCCGGTCGCGGCG
>JBBIIR010000351.1:0-2769 GCA_037446455.1 Hydrogenophilales bacterium
CGATGTTGGTGACGGCGGTGTTGAGCACGTCGCCGACGGTGGACACCAGGCCGGGAATGGCGGAGTCCGGGCACAGCGTGTAGCAGTTGCCGCAGGCGGTGCAGTGCTCGGCGAGCCACACCGGGTACTCGAAGCGGATCTGCGTCATGTCGCGGAAGACGCCGGATACCGCGGGAATCAGGGCCAGGCCCATGAAGGGGTCGGCCAGGTTGTCCGAGCCCTTGCCGGAGATATAGAAGTTGCCGGTCTGTTCCCAGAACCGGTGGATGTCGGCGGCCTTGGCCAGCTTGCCCTCGTTCTCCGGCAGGCGCTTCAACATGATCGGCAGGGCCGGCGCGGACAGGGCGCCCGCGGCCTGGCGCGCGCCCACCCGCCTCACCTCGGCGGGGATCTCGTGGATCTCGACGTAGCCGCGCTTGACCACGCGCAGGTTGTCCTGCACCACGCGCTCGCCCTTGCCGCCGAACTTGTCGCGCAACTGGTTCTCGATGGCCTTGAACAGGCCGTCCTCGTCCAGGCCGACCCGTTCCTTCACGTCGGAGGCGTGGAAGAAGGCGCCCTGGAAGGCGATGCCCTGCATGCGCAGTTGCAGGTCCGGGTTGGAGGATTCCTCGCGGGCGATGCTGAAGGCGTCCAGGTAAAAGACCTTGAGGTCGTTGTCGACGATGGTCTTCTGGATGTGCATGGGAAAGCTGGCCCACAGGGCTTCCGCCGAGGGCAGGTTGCTCTGGATGATGAACACGCCGCCCTGGCTCAAACCCGCCACCGCGTTGGTGTGGCCGAAGACGTTGGCGTCGGGCGAGAGCACCACGTCGACGTGGGTGTATTCGCAGTTGACGCGGATGGGTTCCGGCGCCGCCGAAAGGTAGTAGGTGGTGGGCTGGCCTTTTTTCTCGGAACCGTACTTGGGGTTGGCCTTGATGTCCCAGCCCAAGAGCTCGAACAGGGTCATGGCCAGATTCTTGCCGGTGGTCACCGCGCCCCAGCCGCCGACCGAGTGCATGCGCACGGCGATGGCGCCCGCGGGCATGAGGTTGGGGTTCTCGGAACCGCGCAGGGCCAGTTCCTTGATCTTGGGATAGGCGGCCAGGATTTCCTGCTGGTGGATCTCCTGCTTCGGATTCGCCGCCTGGTCGCGCACGAAGTCGATGGAGAGATAGAAAAACTTCTTGTGCGCGCCTTTTTCCAGCATGTTCTCCACCGCGGCCAGCAGCGCTTCCGGTTGCAGGTCGCGCGAGCCGAGGCCGTAGCAGCCGGAGTAGAGGCGCGGCAGGTCGCCGGCCTTGTACACGGCGTAGCCGGGGTAGGCGTTGGCGTCCACCGCGTTCTCCAGGCACTTGGTCACGGTGGAACGCACCTCGCGCATGAGCGGCAGGTCTTCCGCCAGGGGCTGGTCGGTGCGCTCGAGCACGGCCACGCCCTTCCTGCCCTTGAGCACGTGGCTGAGGAGATCGCCGGGGAAGGGGCGGAAGCAGGTGAGGTTGACCACGCCCACCTTGAGCTTGCGGTTCTCGCGCAGCCAGTCGGCGACGGCGGCGGCCTGCACGGTCATGGAACCCATGCCCAGGATGAGGTAGTCGGCGTCGTCACAGAGATAGGTGTCGACGCGGCCGTACCTGCGGCCGGTGAGTTCGCCGTACTCGGCCATGCACTGATCGAGGAGGGCCGGGATGTGCTGGAAGAAATAGGGCCGCTGCGCGGCGGTGCCCTGCATGTGCGCGTCCTGGTTGGCGAGGGCGCCGGACACCACCGGCGAGTCCACGTCCCACAGGGCCGGCACGCGGCGGCGCAGGGGGCCGTAGATCATTTCCTGGGCCGGCGTGGGGGTGGGGATCAGGTCGTCCGGATGGCCCAGGTATTCCGCCACCAGTTCGCGCTCCGGCACCCGCACCGGCTCGATCAGGTGGGTGGTGAGGAAGCCGTCCATGCCCATGATCGCCGGGGTGAGCGACAGCTCGGCGGTCTTGCGCGCGATCAGGTTGAGGTCGGCGGCCTCCTGGGCGGACTTGGCCATGACCTGGATGAAACCGGTGTCGTCGACGCAGTGGTAGTCGTCATGGCCGCAGTGCACGTTCAGCGTCGCCTTGGTGATGGCGCGGCAGCCCATGTTGAGCACGTAGGGCAGACGCTTGCCGACGGCGCCATAGAGGGATTCGTGCATGAAGGCCACACCCTGGGCGGAGGAGAAGTTCACCGAGCGCAGGCCGGTCATGGCCATGCCGGCGGTGACGCCGGCGGCGGCGTGCTCGGATTCCGGCTCCAGGAAGATCAGCGGCCGGCCGGAGATGTTGACGTGGCCGGCGGCGGCGGCTTCCGACCAGTACTCGCCCATGTTGGTGGACGGCGTGATGGGATAGGCGCCGGCGGCGTCGGAGGCTTCCCGCTCCACCAGGATGACGGCGGTGTTGCCGTCGATGGCGTCGCGCACGCCGGGGTACCTGGCGGCCTTGGCGGCAAGCTTGGTGGATGTGCCCGGCTCGATGAGATGCATGGCGCCGAGGAGTTTGGTGACGGGGTTCTTGATCATGGTGGAGGGCCTCTCAAACAACGTTCGCGCTGACCGGCAGCGCCTCTATGCGGATGATCTTCTTGGCTTCGCGCCCGCGCAGCGCCCGGCCATCCTGCAGCCAGACGATGGCCCCGGTGGGGCAGCGCTCGATCGCCACGGGAGACGCCAATCGGTTCTTGGCGTAGTCGATCACCGCCAGGTTGTTGTCCAGGCGGATCAAGCCGGGGGCGGCATCCATGACGCACTTGCCGCAGGCGGTG
>JBBIIR010000352.1:0-2761 GCA_037446455.1 Hydrogenophilales bacterium
GGTCTTGAAGGACTGGATTAGGTTGGCCAATGTGGTCTTCTCCGCATCGGCGCGGCGGATGTAGGCACCCCGCAGCATCTCCGCTTCAGTGATCTTGCCCCAGGCCTCGGCATCCTTACGCATGGTGAAGGTCTTGCTGATGAAGCCCACGCCCTTGCGCTTGACGATGGCTTGCCACTGGTAGTCGCCGCGTTTTCGGATGGTTGCCAAGATGGTTCCTCGGGTGACAATCGGGTGACAATAAGTATAAATAAGGCGGGAAGCCGCGTAAATACAGGGGGTCGTTCTGGCCTGGAAAGCGTGTGTGGGCTAATACCCCACCGCGGGTTCGAATCCCGCCCTCTCCGCCAAAATGAAAACGCCCCGCCTGTCGGGGCGTTGTTGCTTCAGGAGAGGGTGGGTGAGAAGCCGCGTTCGGGTTCGACTAGCCGAGCATTGCTCGGCTGGACGCCCGCAGGGCGGTCCCGAAGCGTAGCGAGGGATTCGTGGATCGCCGTAGAGCGATTCGCGAACAATCCCGCCCTCTCCGCCAGGAACGTAAGCGCCCCGCCTGCCGGGGCCTTGGTGTTTTCGCGTCGGGTTGCCGCTTCCACTCCGGCTCCGGATAATGCGCCCGTCGCCACCCCCCAAGATAGCCCGATGGATCCCCAGGCAGCGCCCGATTTCGAACTTGCCGCCACCGGCGGCAAGCGCATCAAGCTCAGTGATTTCAGGGGACGCGGCGTCGTCCTTTATTTTTATCCGAAGGACGGCACGCCGGGTTGCAGCACGGAAGGCCGTGATTTCGGCGATCTCTATGCCGAGTTCCAGGCCCTGGGCTGGGCCATCCTCGGGATTTCCCGCGACAGCGTGAAGTCGCACGAGAGTTTCAAGGCCAAGCAGGATTTCCCCTTCGATCTGCTGTCCGATCCGGAAGAGAAGCTGTGCGAGGCCTTCGGCGTCATGAAGCTGAAAAACCTGTATGGCAAACAGGTGCGCGGCATCGAGCGCAGCACCTTCGCCATCGCCCCGGACGGCCGCATCGCCCGCGCCTGGCGGGGGGTGAAGGCGCCCAAGCATGCCCAGGAGGTTCTCGAATTCGTGCGGACCCTGGGCTGAGCTTTCCTACCGCATCCCTCTCTCAACTTCGGACGATCCCGATGGCGCGTAAAACCGGCAAGAACCAAAGCAAGCTGTTCGTACTTGACACCAACGTCCTGCTGCACGATCCCACTTGCCTGTACCGCTTCCAGGAGCACGACATCTATCTGCCGATGGCGACCCTGGAGGAGCTGGACCACAACAAGAAGGGCATGTCCGAGGTGGCCCGCAATGCCCGCCAGGTCACCCGCTTCCTCGACGAAATCGTCAGCCCGGCGGAACACTCCATCCAGGATGGCGCTCCCCTCGCGCCCCAGAGCCACAAGGCCGCCACCGGCCGGCTGTTCCTGCAGACCCACCCCATCTCCAGCGACGTCACCGCCATCCTGCCCTACAGCAAGGTGGACAACCAGATCCTGGGGGTGGTGGCCTACCTCAAGGCGCAGCAGCCGGAGCGTCAGGTCATCCTGGTCTCCAAGGACATCAACATGCGCATCAAGGCGCGTGCCCTGGAGATCGCGGCGGAGGACTACTTCAACGACAAGGTGCTGGAAGACACCGATTTGCTTTACACCGGTGTCCTCGAACTGCCCGTCGATTTCTGGGAGAAGCACGGCAAGGGCATGGAGTCCTGGCAGAGGGACGGCCGCTCCTACTACAAGCTTTCCGGACCGCTGGCGCCGGCCCTGCTGGTCAACCAGTTCCTCTGGCAGGAGGGGCCCAATCCCTTCCATGCCCGCGTCACCGACGTTACCGGCAACGTTGCCACCCTGGTCACCATCCGCGATTACAGCCACCACAAGAACAACGTCTGGGGCATCACCGCCCGCAACCGCGAGCAGAACTTCGCCCTCAACGCCCTCATGGACCCGGACATCGACTTCGTTTCCCTGCTGGGCCAGGCCGGTACCGGCAAGACCCTGCTGACCCTGGCGGCGGGACTCACGCAAATCCTGGAAGCGAAGACCTACAGCGAGATCATCATGACCCGCGTCACCGTGCCGGTGGGCGAGGACATCGGTTTCCTGCCCGGCACCGAGGAGGAGAAGATGACGCCCTGGATGGGCGCCCTGGAGGACAACCTGGACGTGCTCAACAAGCCCGACGAGGAAGCCGGCGAGTGGGGCAGGGCGGCGACCCAGGACCTGGTGCGCAGCCGCATCAAGGTCAAGTCGCTGAATTTCATGCGCGGGCGCACCTTCATCAACAAGTTCCTCATCATCGACGAGGCGCAGAACCTGACTTCCAAGCAGATGAAGACCCTGATCACCCGCGCCGGCCCCGGCACCAAGGTGGTCTGCCTGGGCAACATCGCGCAGATCGACACGCCCTACCTGACCGAGGGCTCCTCGGGCCTCACCTACGTGGTGGACCGCTTCAAGGGCTGGCCCCACTCCGGCCACGTCACCCTGGCGCGCGGCGAGCGTTCGCGCCTGGCCGACCACGCCGCCGGCATCCTGTGAGGCGGGTTCAAGAAGAAGCGACAGGCGGCCGATAACCCCATTCAGTCATTCCATTTTCACGCCGGGTTCGCGCATGCGGAGCCGGTAAGCCTTTTTTCAATCCGTCAGAGAGGATCGACATGTACGCGAACCACCGTATCGGCCTGGGCGCCCTCACCCTGGCATTGGCCATCCTTCTCGGGGGCTGCGGCGACAAGCAGGAAGCTGGCCAGGAAGCC
>JBBIIR010000353.1:0-2732 GCA_037446455.1 Hydrogenophilales bacterium
ACGTTCTGCAGGTAGAACAGGTTGCGGGTGTGGTTCTCCGGCACGATGAGGAAGCGGCGCGCGTCGCTGCACAGCTTTTCCACCGCCACCTGGGCCGCCTGCACCGCCAGGGGCAGGAAGTCCGGGTTCAGGTTGTTGAAGCCGCCGGGGAACAGGTTGGTGTCCACCGGCGCCAGCTTGAAGCCCGAGTTGCGCAGGTCCACCGAGCTGTAGAAGGGGGCGCTGTGCTCCATCCATTGCCGGCGGAACCAGTGCTCGATGTCAGGCTGCGCCTCGATGACATGCTTTTCCAGTTCGCGCAGGGGGCCGGTGAGGGCGGTGGTGAGATGGGGAACCATGGCAGGAAGTTACCCGGGGGGCATCCCCGGATTCAAGTCGAAATCGCGTTGCCCCGAGTTTAGACCGCTTCCCAGCCCTGTCGCCCCATCTCCGGATGGCCGACAATGGCGGGCCATGTTCGACATCGTCCTCTACCAGCCGGAAATCCCGCCCAACACGGGCAATGTCATCCGCCTCGCCGCCAACAGCGGCTGCCGGCTGCACCTGGTGAAGCCCCTCGGCTTTGAGCTCGGCGACAAGCAGATGCGCCGGGCCGGGCTGGATTACCACGAGTACGCAGAGATGAAGGTGCACGAAACCTGGGGTGAACTGAAAGTCGCCCTCGCCGGCCGCCGCCTGTTCGCCTTCACCACCAAGGCCTCCGCCGATTTCAGCCAGACGCGCTTCCAGCCCGGCGACGTCTTTGTCTTCGGCCCGGAAACGCGGGGGCTGCCGGCCGAAGTCCTCGACGAGTTCGCGCCGGATCGGCGCCTGCGTCTGCCCATGTTGCCCGGCCAGCGCAGCCTGAATCTCTCCAACAGCGTCGCCGTGGCGGTCTACGAGGCCTGGCGCCAGCATGGTTTCGCCGGCGCCCGGTGAACTTGGATTTCGCGGCTTTGTCCCCATGCTGACAGCATCCTTCCCGAAAGCCATCGCATGAGCGCCCTGGAAACCTTCGAGAAACTCCTCGCCCAAGGCAAGGACAACGCCTTGTTGCGCTACTCGCTGGGCAACGAATGCCTGAAGCTGGGGCGGACCGACGACGCCGTCGCCCATCTCCGCGCCGCCCTCGCTTTCGACCCCGGCTATTCCGCCGCCTGGAAGCTGCTGGGCAAGGCCCAGGCCGAGGCCGGCGCCCTGGTCGAAGCCCTCGACAGCTACCGCCAGGGCATCGACAAGGCCGAGGCCAAGGGCGACATCCAGGCCGCCAAGGAAATGCGGGTGTTCGCCAAGCGCATCGAGAAACAGCTGGCCGGCGGGTGACCCCCCGGTTCCCATCGGCTACCATCTCCCCCCATTGGATTCACAGACTTAGGAGCAGCACATGGCGCGTAGGGTGCAATGCGTGAAACTCGGCCGCGAGGCCGAAGGCCTGGACTTCCCGCCCCTGCCCGGCGAACTCGGCAAGCGCGTGTTCGAGAGCATCTCCAAGGAGGCCTGGCAGGGCTGGATCAAGCTGCAGACCATGATCATCAACGAGAACCGCCTCAATCTTGCCGACGCCCAGCACCGCAAGTACCTGATGGAGCAGGCCGAGAAATACTTCTTCGGCGAAGGTGTCGGCAACCCCGAGGGCTTCCGCCCGCATTGACGTCGACACCGAGCCCGCCGTGAGCGAAGACAAGCACACCCACTTCGGCTACCAGACCGTCGCCGAGGAAGAAAAGGCCCGCAAGGTGGCCGAGGTGTTCCATTCCGTGGCCAACCGCTACGACGTCATGAACGACCTCATGTCCATGGGCCTGCACCGCGTCTGGAAGCGCTTCCTGGCGCTGCATGCGCGCCTGCGCCCGGGCCAGAAGGTGCTGGACATCGCCGGCGGCACCGGCGACATCGCCCGCCTGCTGGCTGAGGAGACCGGTCCCACGGGCGAGGTCTGGCTCACCGACATCAACGGCTCCATGCTGGGCGTGGGCCGCGACCGCATGCTGGACCAGGGCCTGATGCTGCCCGTGGCGCAATGCGACGCGGAGAAGCTGCCCTTCCCCGGCGACTACTTCGACCTGGTCACCGTCGCCTTCGGCCTGCGCAACATGACCCACAAGGAAGACGCCCTGGCCGAGATGCGCCGGGTGCTGAAGCCCGGCGGCAAGCTCATGGTGCTGGAGTTCTCCAAGGTCTGGAAGCCGCTGCAACCCCTGTACGACCTCTATTCCTTCCAGATGCTGCCGCGCATGGGCCAGGTCGTGACCCAGGACGCCGAGAGCTACCGCTATCTCGCCGAATCCATCCGCATGCACCCGGACCAGGAAACCCTGAAGGGCATGATGGAAGGCGTTGGCTTCCAGAAGGTCGACTACTTCAACATGACCGTCGGGGTGGTGGCGCTGCACGTGGGGTACAAGCTGTAAGCGGCATGGTCGGGCGCCAGGCCCGGGCAGTTGTTCTCGCGATAATCCGCTTATATCCAGTATATAGGGCCTCTTGCAAAACCCACCGTCTGATTGAATCTTTCCTGCCGCACGGTGGGCAAAAACGGGTGGCAGGCGGCCATTGCTGGCATGATGCGGGTGTCTTAGATCCTCATCCCGCCTGCCATGACGAACGCTACCACAAGCACTGCGGCGCCCGGCAAATTCATGCAACGCTGGCGCGCCGTTCAGCACGAGTTGATCCCGGAGATACGGGCCGACGTGGGTGTGCTGACGCCGAAACTGGAGAAGGTCATCCACACGCTGGAATGGGTGCGCATC
>JBBIIR010000354.1:0-2722 GCA_037446455.1 Hydrogenophilales bacterium
GCCCCGAAGCATGAAAGTCATGCCCGTTTCCCTCACCCCCAGCCCCTCTCCCGCCTGCGGGAGAGGGGAGCTTCAAGAGTCGCTGACGCGACTTTCACGTTAAAGTTTTCTATACAATTGCCGTTGCTTGCGGCTGTCGACGCCAAGTTGGCATGTCGACCGCCAGGTCCCCACCCTCGACCTGGTCTGACGCACCCCCGTCGCCCATCTCCCGCGACACCACGCCGCGCCGGGCCGATTCCCCGCCTCCCGTTTCACCTTGATACGCCAGCCGGTCGGGCGATTGCCTGGCCGTTGCCGGATCGCCACGTCGATTGCACCAGGGAGGAACATGCGTCTGAACATGCCCGTGACCCAGCGCGAGTACCCGCTGCGCGATGGCATCGCCATCATCTCCAAGACCGACCACAAGGGCCGGATCACCCACGTCAACCGGGATTTCGTCGAGTCCAGCGGCTACGCGCAGGACGAGCTGCTCGGCCAGCCGCACAACCTGCTGCGCCATCCGGACATGCCGGCGGAAGCCTTCCGCGACCTCTGGGCCACCATCCAGGCCGGCCGGCCCTGGAGCGGCCTGGTCAAGAACCGGCGCAAGGATGGCGACCATTACTGGGTGCGCGCCAGCGTCACGCCGCTGGCCGACGGCGGCTACATGTCCGTGCGCCAGAAACCGGGCCGGGAGGAGGTGCGGCGGGCGGAAGCCCTGTACCGGGACATGCGCGAGGGGCGCGGCCCCCGCATGTACCGCGGCGCCGTGTACGCCGGCCGCGCGCGCCTGGCCCTGGCCCGTTTCCTGGCGGACTTGCGCGTCGGCCAGAAGCTCTGGGCCATGGCGGCCTTCGCCCTGATCCTGCTGATGCTGCTGGGAGGCGCGGCCCTGCGCGTGGCGGAACAGGGCATGGCAAGCCTGAAGACGGTGTACGAGGATCGCGCCGTGCCCCTGCGCGACCTGGCGCGCATCCAGGTGCTGCTGCAGGAGAACGCGGCGGAGGTGCTGCGCGGTTACCAGCACGCGCCGGGGTCGCCCACGCAGGCCCTGCACGACCGCCCCGCCGGCCTGCATGTGGAGCGCATCGAGCGCAACCGCCAGACCATCGACCAACTGTGGCAGGCCTACATGGCCACCACCCTGACCGAGGAGGAGCGGAAGCTGGCCGAGGCCTTCACCGCCAAGCGCAAGGAATATTTGCGGACCTATCTGATGCCGGCGGCCGAGCAGATTCGCAACGGCCGCTTCGACTTGGCGCCGCTGGATGCCTTCCTGCGTTCGGATCAGGGTGCGGGCGCCGAGGTGCGGCGGCTGATGGACCAGTTGCTGCAATTGCAGGCGGAGGTGGCCAAGGCCGAATACCAGGCCGCCGCCACCCGCTACCGCCTGATCCGGGGGCTCACCCTCGGCGGCCTGGGGTTCGCCGCCCTGGCCCTGCTGGGTTTCGCCTGGCTGCAGGCGCGGGCGATCACCCGGCCGCTCGCCGCCGCCGGCGCCGCCGCCCAGGCCATCGCCTCGGGCGACCTCGCCGCCGCCATGCCGGCGGCGCGCGGCGACGAGATCGGCGACATGATCGTGCAGCTCACGCGCATGCGCGACCAGTTGTTCGAGATGGTCTACGGCATCCGGCGCAACGCCGAGTCCCTGAGCCTGGCCGCCCGGGAACTCACCCAGTCCGCCGCCATGGCCGCCGATTCCGCCGGCCAGCAGTCGGAATCGGCCGCGGGCATGGCGGCGGCGGTGGAGCAGCTGTCGGTGTCCATCGACCAGGTCGGCGAACATGCGCGCGAGGCCCTGGAGATTTCCCGGCATTCGGGGGAAACCTCGCGCCAGGGCGGCGAGGTGGTGTTGCAGGCGGCGGAACGCATGCGCGCCATCGCCGGCGCGGTGACCGGCTCGGCCGACAGCATCCGCGAGCTGGAGACCTATTCCGGCGAGATATCCGCCATCGTCGGGGTGATCAAGGACATCGCCGACCAGACCAATCTGCTCGCCCTCAACGCCGCCATCGAGGCGGCGCGCGCCGGCGAGCAGGGGCGCGGCTTCGCCGTGGTGGCGGACGAGGTGCGCAAGCTGGCGGAACGCACCGGCAAATCCACCCAGCGGATCACCGCCATGGTGGAGCGCATCCAGGCCGGGGCGCGCAAGGCGGTGGCGGAGATGGAGACCAGCGTCGCCCAGGTCGGCGAGGGCGTGGGAACCGCCCAGCGGGCCGGCGAGTCCATCGGCGGCATCCAGGCAGGCACCGAACGCGTGGTGCGTTCGGTGAACGACATCGCCCTCGCCTTGCGCGAGCAGAGCGTGGCCACCCAGGATATCGCCCAGAACGTGGAGAAGATCGCCCAGGTCTGCGAGGAGAACAGCGCCGTGGCGCAGCAGACCTCGGCCTCCGCCCATGCCCTCAACGACATGGCCGCGGCGCTGCGCCAGGAAGCCGGGCGCTTCCGGGTGTGAGCCGGAGGCGATGGGCTATAAAAGGACCAAGAGGTGTGGAAATGAAAAAGGTTCTGATCGTCGATGACGATCGCGTCATCCTCACCGTTCTGGCGGAAGGGCTGCGGGAATGCGGCTATGAGGTGTACACCGCGGTTTCCGGACAGGCCGCCATGGTGTCGGCGCGGGAGGACACGCCCGATCTGGCGGTGTTGGACATGCGCATGCCGGAGATGTCCGGTCTGGAGGTGGCGCGGGCGCTCAAGGGAATGGGCCGCGTGCCCTTCGTCTTCCTGTCCG